>JBAQER010000898.1:0-3221 GCA_049286845.1 Bradyrhizobium sp. | reverse complement strand
CAACGCCGGGATTCGCTGAGAGAGCCCCCACCCGCCTCGCTTTGCTCGGCACCCTCCCCCGCACGCGGGAGAGGGAACTCGCTCGCGCCAGCGCGCGCACCACGCAAACCTCTAGGGTCGCGGCGTGAAGGGCGGCGGGGTCGGCCCGGTGTTCGGCACCGATCCGCGCCGTGCCGCAGCCTGCGCGGAAGCCGAGCTTTCGCCGAAGGTCGCCTTCGCGATCTCGCCGATGCCGGCGAGCGAGCCCAGAATGCTCATCGCCTCGATCGGCAGCATGACGATCTTCTGGTTCGGCGAATCCGCGAGCTGTCCGAACGCCTTGATGTATTTGTCGGCGATGAAGTAGTTCAGTGCGGCGACGTCGCCTTTGGCGATGGCTTCGGAGACCATCTGCGTCGCCTTGGCCTCGGCTTCGGCGGAGCGCTCGCGCGCCTCGGCGTCGCGGAACGCGGCCTCCTTGCGGCCTTCGGCCTGCAGGATCTGGCCTTGCTTGGCGCCTTCCGCGCGCAGGATTTCCGACTGGCGCTGGCCTTCCGCCTGCAGAATGTCGGCGCGCTTGACGCGCTCGGCCTTCATCTGGCGTCCCATCGCCTCGACGAGGTCGGCCGGCGGCACGATGTCCTTGATCTCGATGCGGTTGACCTTGAGGCCCCACGGCGACACCGCGGCGTCGACCACCCGCAGCAGGCGCTCGTTGATCTCGTCGCGGTGCGACAGCACCTGGTCGAGATCCATCGCGCCCATCACCGAGCGGATATTGGTCATGGTCAGCACGATGATCGCCTGATTGAGATCGGACACCTCGTAGCTCGCCTTCGCGGCGTCGAACACCTGGAAGAAGGCGACGCCGTCCACCGTCACGGTGGCGTTGTCCTTGGTGATCACCTCCTGCTCGGGAATGCTGATCACCTGCTCCATCATGTTCATCTTGCGGCCGACGCGGTCGAAATAGGGAACGATGATGTTCAAGCCGGGCGACAGCGTGCGGGTGAATTTGCCGAACCGCTCGATGGTCCAGTCGAAGCCCTGCGGCACGGTCTTGACGCCGGCAAACAGCGTGACGATGACGAGCAGCACGAATGCAATGGCAAAAATGTCAAAGCCGGTCATAAATCCTCCAAAGCCGCAAAAAAACCAACGTCCGCGGACGTATTCCTGTTGGTCTGAATGCCGGCCGCGCCGGTTCAGTATAGCCTTGTTGAATATAGCTAAGGGGGAGTTTTGCGGCCGCCAGATGGTCCCGGCCTGAACGCCGGCCAAGCGCCTCGTTTCGTTAACAACGCGGGCGAAAATCACTTAACCGTCAAATCCAACTGCCAAATTCAGCTTTTTTAGATCCAGCCTTGCAGCTCCCGCAGCACCAGCTGGCGGATCACGTCCATGCCGGGATCGCTGTCGTTCAGGCAGGGGATGAAGGTGAACTGCTCGCCGCCATTGTGCTTGAAGATCTCGGCGTTTTCCTGGGCGATTTCCTCCAGCGTCTCCAGGCAGTCGGCGGAGAAGCCGGGGGTCACCACGGCAATCCGGCGCACGCCCTCCTTCGCCAGCTTCTCCATGGTCTTGTCGGTGTAGGGCTGCAGCCACTCGTCAAAGCCGAAGCGCGACTGGAAGGTCAGCATCAGCTTCGAAGCGTCGAGGCCCATGCGCTTGCGCAGGGCATCGGTCGTGGCAATGCACTGCGCGAGGTAGGGATCGCCCTTGTCGACATATTTCTGCGGCATGCCGTGGAACGAGGCCACGATCAGTTCGGGCTGGAACGGCAAGCTCGCCAGATGCGCTGATATCGAGACCGCCAGCGCCTCGATATAATCGGGATCGTCGTAATAGGGCGGCGTGATCCGCAAGGTCGGCTGCGCGCGCATCGAGGCGAGCACGCGAAACACCTCGTCGCATACGGTAGCCGATGTCGCGGCCGAATATTGCGGATAGAGCGGCACCACCAGGAGCCGGTCGCAGCCTTGCGCCGTCAGCGCCTCGATCCTCGAAGCGATCGACGGGTTGCCGTAGCGCATCGCCCAGTCGACCACGACGTGGTCGTGGTCGGCGATCGCCGCTGCCAGCTTGTCGGACTGGGCGCGGGTGACGGTCTTCAGCGGGGATTCGTTGTTCTCGGTGTTCCAGATCTTCAGGTAGTCGCGCGCCTTTCGGGCCGGGCGCACGCGCAGGATGATGCCGTTCAGGATCAGCTTCCAGAGCACCCCCTGGTCCTCGATCACCCTGCTATCGCTGAGAAATTCCTTGAGATAGACCCGCACGCCCCGCGCATCGGCCGTGTCGGGGGTGCCGAGATTGACCAGCAGCACGCCGACGCGTCCCGGCTCGGTCTCGGCGGCAGCCTTGGCGCTCTCGATTGATGCAACCGCTGTCATAATGGTGTTGGCTTCGCGCGTCGGGCTATCCTTGTCAAGATAATGGCGGTTTCGATACTGTCGCTTATTGCCGCGTCGGGGGGAACCATGACGGTCGCCGAATGGTGCGTTTTCGGAACGCTGATGCTCTATCTGCTGACGATCGTACCGATCAAGTGGATCGGGTTCCGGCGCTTCGACAATGCCAAGCCGCGCGATCCCGCCTTCTACAACGACCCGATCGCGGCGCGCGCGCTGGGCGCGCATCAGAACGGCATCGAGGCGTTTCCGTTCTTCGCCATCGCCGTGCTGCTGGCGGAATTCCGGGCCGGGCCGCAGCACCTGATCGACGAACTGGCAATCCTGTTCCTGATCGTACGGATCGCCTATGTCTTCACCTATCTCGGCAACCGCCCGACGCTGCGCTCGATCCTGTGGAGCATCGGCTTCGCGCTCAATTGCGCGATCTTCTTCATGCCGGCGATCCGGCACTGGTTGCCGGGGTAGGCAGCCTGCTGTCCCCGCGCATGCGGGGTATCCAGTACGCCGCGGCCTATCGATTTAATCACTGCTGTCTCTGGAATACTGGATCACCCGCATGCGCGGGTGATGACGACTGAATATGACTCCGCGATCTCGCGGCGCGGAGTGCGCCCGAGCTTTGCTCGAAAATTGTCCCTCGAGAAAAAAGGGAGCAGGGAATGCCGGGTGCACGCTGCACCCGCGGTCTCGTGTGCAAAATGCACGAGTAAAAAACGCACACGAGCATACAGTGCAGCGGAGGCAATCCGACATTCCCTGCGCAATGGCTTTACGGCGTACTCCGTGCTCCCCGGCGATCAGGATTTGTTTGTCACCGTCGCCCCCTCGGAT
>JBAQER010000897.1:0-7156 GCA_049286845.1 Bradyrhizobium sp. | reverse complement strand
GAGTAATGATGCGCGGTGACGGCGCCGAGCGCGGCGTCGCCCATGCCGTTCAGGAGATCGTCATCCATCACGTCGCCGGGTCCGATCACCTTGATGCCCGCTTTGTCGAGGCCGCGCTCGGCATATTGCTTCATGAAGTTGCCGCCCTGCCCGGCCGGCACGAACACGAATACGGCGTCGGGCTTGGAATCCTTCATCCGCTGCAGGAACGGCGCGAAGTCGGGATTGGCCAAGGGCACCTTGACCTCTTCGACGATCTGGCCGCCACCGGCGGTGAAATTCTGCTTGAAGAAGGTCAGCGCGTCATTGCCGGGTGCGTAGTCGGAGGTCAGCGTCGCGACTTTCTTGATGCCGTTCTTGGCAGCCCAGTCGCCGATGATGGTGGAGGACTGCGCCAGCGTGAAGCTGGTGCGCACGATGTAGGGCGAGCGCTCGGTGATGATCGAGGTGCCCGCCGCCATCACGATTTCCGGGATCTTGGCCTGCGTCGCCAGCGGTGCCACCGCAAGTGCTGCCGGGGTAACGCCGAAGCCGGCGATGAAACTGACCTTGTCGTTGACGATCAGCTCCTGGGCGATGCGCTTGGTGTTATCGGGAACCGCACCGTCGTCCTTGAGGATGATCTCGATCTTCTTGCCGGCGACGGTGTCGCCCTTCTGCTGCATGTAGAGCTTGACCGCATTGTCGATCTGCTTGCCGGTCGACGCCTGGCCGCCGGTCATCGGCAGGATCAGGCCGACCTTCACACTCTCCTGCGCCTGCGCCGGCGCCCAAACCGCCGCCAAACCAAACGCGCCCGCAACGGCAATGCCGGCTGCGGCCCGCGACAACATCTGACTGCGAATGAACATGAACGCTCTCCCCTGATCGGTTTCGTGCTTCGAACCGTGCCTCTGGCTTTTGACGTACCATAACCCGGATTTTGCAACCATATGTCGGCGCGGCATGACGTCTTATACCGGCACGGCATGGCTTATACCGGCACGGCATGGCGAGCCAGCGGCGCGGCGTTTCCCATCGCGACGATGGGTTGCTGCGCCATCCCGCGCTCCCCGGACCGACGGCAAAGGCTGGCCGGGGTCACACGGCCACAGCGGTATTATGGTGCGCTGCGGTGCCTCGGCAACCGTGCCGCTTCAATGAACGATAAATTGCGATCAAGCACCCGCCGTTGGCGACGTGCAACTAGCTGTGCGACACGACCTGGTCGACGCCGATGCCCTGTCCGCGCAGGGTGGCCCAGATCAGCCTGAGGTCGCCTGCAAGACTTTGCGTCCGAACATACCGCGCGTCGATTTCGGCGAGGCGGTTGGCGTCCGACATATCGACGCCGTTGACCTGCGCCAGCCCGGTGATGCCGGGCCGCACTGCGAGAACTCCCAGCTTTCGCCGCGCCTCGACGAGATCGGTTTGCGACGGCAGGCAGGGCCGGGGACCGACCAGACTCATGTCGCCGGTCAGAACGTTGCAAAGCTGCGGAAGCTCATCGATCTTGAAGCGGCGGAGATGTTCGCCGAGCGGCGTAACCGACCTTGCCTCCACCTTGTGCGTCGGGAGGTTCGCAGTCCCCGCGTACATCGTCCGCAATTTGTAGCAGGTGAACAGGCGTCCGCCTCTTCCGACGCGAACCTGAGCAAAGATCGCCGGCCCCGGACTCTGGAATCGAATGACGACAATAATAATCAGCAGGATTGGCCAGGCAAACAGAAGAAACAGAGCGCTCGCCAGGACGTCGATCAACCGCTTCATCTATCGATCACTTTTCAATCACTCCGATCGAGCGTCGTTGAGGGACGCCCTCACCATGGCACGCAGACCGGCTTTCGTCTCGACCCGGGGCGACCAGCCGGCCTTCCGAAGATTGGCCGAACTTGCCACCAGTTCCCGGCCGATCCGGTCCCAAAGCGCATAGCGTCCGGCAGCAATGACCATCGCCCTGACCGCCAGGGGAGGAATCGAAATGAGCCGCGGCGGACGCCCGGCCGCCTCGCGCAACGTCGTCAGCATCTCCGCTAGCGTAATCGGCTCTTCATCACAAACGATAAAAGTCTGATTCAGCGTCTCGGGGCCGTCGAGGCACACCATGATCGCCTGCACCAGGTTTTCTATTGAAAGAAGCGAGCGCTGATTTCTGAAAGCCCCGAAGGGCAGCGGCACCGGCAGGGCCGCAATGCGCAGGATCAGAGCGATATTGGCCTTGGCTCCCGGGCCATAGATGATAACCGGCCTCAGAATCGTGAACGGCACGCCCGAGCGCCGGACTTCCTCCTCCGCTGCGAGCTTTGCCCGATCGTAGGCGGTAATGGGCCCAGGTTCATCGTCCTCGGTCACGACGTGATCGGCGGTGGAGCCCGTCTGCGCACCGATCGACGACATGAAGATCAAGCGTCTGATCCCCTGCTGGCTGCATGCCTGCGCGAGATTCGCCGTCGCGACGCGATTGGCCCTCGCATAGTCGTCGCTGTCTGCATTGCTGCGATGCGCGATGGCCGCGAGATGCACGACGATGTCGATGCCGTCGAGGAACGGCGCCCAGTCAACCTCGTTCTCCAGATCGGGCAATCGCATCCATTCGATACGGTCTTGATCTGCAACCGTGGTTCGGCGGCGCGACGTCGCCCTGACGCTATGGCCTGCCTTTGCCAGAGCAGCGGTGACAGCCGAGCCAATGAAGCCCGAAGAGCCGGTGACCAGTATTCGAAATGACATCCCTCGCCCTGAATCGGAGTTCCCGTCAAAGTTCACTCAACGGAAAGACTCATCCTATGATAAGGTTCCGCAGTTCCGTCAACAACCGCAATCGCCGGAAGTGTATTTTGCAACAAATACAGATCAATGACTCCCTAAGCCGGTCGATTCTGCCGGCGCGAGATCAACTGCACCGGGCTAAGTCCCGCGTCAAATTCACCGCTTAAGGATGCGAAGTTCCTCAGATATGCGTTCTAGCTTTCACCGTATCGGCATCGTCCTGGCCACTATGCTCCCGGCGCTCAGCCTTGGCGGCTGCGGAACCATCAACGAGAAGCTCGCGGCCGGCATGAGCGACGCAATTCCGCAATGGGCCGGTGGCCTGCCGCGGGATGCGCCGCCTCGCCCCGGAACCACGGAATATGACGCATTCATGCAAGAGCGCGAAAGGAAGCGGCTGGAACCCGCCGCCGCAAGGGATGACGCAGGCAAAGCTGGCGCTTCGTCATCGGAACCTGCGCGTTAGTGTCGGGACCGCATTGACGTTCTCGATCGCAATTGATCGACCGGCGAAAATCCGCTTAATAATTGTGCGCATGCGCTGATCTTCTATAAATGCAAATTCGCCTCTTGCAGAGAGAGCGATTCGATAGTTGCCCGGGGCGGATGGGCCAGGTGGACTTGGGCAAAGTGGACTTGGAAAAGAGCGAGGACCGCAAACCAGGAAGTCTGGTCATCGGTGGCACGGGGCTGGTCGGCGGTTACATCGTCGAAAATCTTGTGCGCCGTGGCGAACGTCCGTTTGCCTTGTCGAGGTCACAACAAAACACGCCAGGCGTCGACTGGTTTTGTGGAGATCTGGCGAAGCCGCACACACTGCAGTTCCCGCCATTTGCGACGCTGTATTGCACCGCCGACGCCGTTCTACTCGCCGAAGCGCTGCCACGATTGTTCAATCCAGGGTTGCGACGAATTGTCGCCTTCAGTTCAACCAGCGTGCTCACCAAGCAGGACACCGAGGTCGCCAGCGAACGGGACACCATCAGAAAACTCGCCGAGGCCGAGAAAAAGATCGCGGCCGCATGCGAGCAGCACAATGTCGGCTGGACGATATTGCGCCCCACATTGATCTACGCTCCGGGTCGCGACACCAACATCACGCCGTTGTCGCGCCTCATTCGCAGATTCGGATTCATGCCGCTGGTAGGCGGGGCACCCGGTCTGCGGCAGCCGGTGCATGCGGAGGATCTGGCGATCGGAGCGATCGCCGCCGCCGCGAGTCCTGCGGCGGTCAACAAATTCTATGCGCTGCCGGGCGCCGAGACGCTCACCTACCGGGAGATGATTGGTCGGATCTTCGACGCCTTGCGGCTGCCGCGGCGCACGATCTGGGTACCCCCCCTGCTGTGGCGGGCCGGTTTCATGCTGGCGAAGCCGCTGTTTCCGGGCGCCAATGTCGCGATGGGCATCCGCATGATGAAGGACATGACTTTCGACTCCACGCCTGCGGTCCGCGACTTCGGCTGGAATCCGCGACCCTTCAATCTCGTTTTCGACTAGCGCGTTTTAGCGCCGCCCCGATCAATCCATGAACACCACGGTTTTGCGGCCGTTGAGGATCACGCGGTCCTCCAGATGATGACGCATGGCGCGCGCCAGCACGCGGCGCTCGATGTCGCGTCCCTTGCGAACCAGATCCTCGGGGGTATCGCGATGGCTGATGCGCTCGACGTCCTGGTCGATGATCGGGCCTTCATCGAGCGCGCTGGTGACGTAATGCGCGGTGGCGCCGATCAGCTTGACGCCGCGCTCGTGCGCCTGGTGGTAGGGGCGCGCGCCCTTGAACCCCGGCAGAAACGAATGGTGGATGTTGATGCAGCGTCCCGACAGCTTCGCCGACATCTCGTCCGAGAGGATCTGCATGTAGCGCGCCAGCACCACGAGGTCGGTCCTGGTGTCGCCGACCAGCTTCCAGATCGCCGCCTCCTGCTCGCGCTTGGTCTCCTTGGTCACCGGCAGATAGTGAAACGGAATCTCGCCGAAATCGAGATTGCTGTAGGTTTCGCGCGGATGATTGGAGACGATCGCGGTCGGGATCATCTCGAGTTCGCCGGTGCGCCAGCGATACAGGATATCGGCGAGGCAATGGTCGGATTTCGAGACCAGCAGCATGACCCGGCGGCGAGTGGCGCGGTCGCGCATCTGCCAGTCCATGCCGAAGCGCTCGGCGATGGCGCCGAACCCGGTCTGCAGCGCCTGAAGATTGACCGCGAGATCGGCGGCATTGAACACCACCCGCATGAAGAAATGACCGGTCTCGACGTCATTGAACTGCTGGGCGTCGAGGATGTTCTGCCCGTTATGGGCAAGGAACGTCGATACCGCCGAAACGATGCCGGGACGATCCGGGCAGGACAGGGTCAAGACGAACTGATGATCGGGCATGGGCGGACTTGGTCACTTCACGGGACGAGGACGGAACGCAATTGGCGGGCCCTGCTCTATCACCGGCAGAGCCCTTGCGCCAATCCCGGTCGAAGCGTCATGATGAACAAACAACAGGCGACCGGCGTTAGAGCGGACCATGGCTGACAGGCTGAACGGCTATCGTATTCTCATCCTGGAAACCCGCGAAGAAGCGCAGTTTTCACGCCTGCTGGCCGAACAGGGCGCGGACGTGCTGCAATGCCCGATGTTTACCATCCATGACGCGCCGGATTCCGCGCCTGTCGAGGCCTGGATTCGCCGCTTCATCGACAAGCCGTGCGACGACATGGTGCTGATGACCGGCGAAGGCCTGCGCCGGCTGATGAAGGTCGTCCGGCGGATCGGCGTCGAGCAGGAATTCATTGCGGCGCTCGGCAAGGCCCGCAAATTCGCGCGCGGCCCGAAGCCCGGCCGGGCGCTGCGCGAGATCGGACTGGAGCCGCAGGTGACGACGGAGAAGCCGACCTCGGAAGGTATCGCCGAGATGCTGTCGCGCATCGATCTCAACGGCCATCGCCTCGGCCTGCAGCTCTATCCGGACAAGGACCACGGCGCGCTGATCGGCGCGATCAAGGCGCAGGGCGCCGAGGTCGATACCGTGCTGCCTTACGTCTATGACGCGCAGGCCGCCGACGCCAACATCGTCACTGCGATCGACGAAATGGCGCAGGGCCGCGTCGACGCGATCGCGCTGACAAGTTCGGGCCAGGTTCGCCGTCTCGTCGAGGTCGCGCAGGCGCATGGATGCGAGCAGCGATTGCGCGAGGGGCTGGCGCTGACGCCGATCGCCTCCGTTGGGCCGGTGGTTTCCGACGAACTCAAATCCCGGGGCTTGCGCACCGACATCTCGCCCGCCAACGATGCCTTCTTCATGAAGCCGCTGATCTCGGCGATGGCGACGGCGCTCGGAAAGACCCCGCCGCGCAATGCAGCTGGGCCCCGCTAAAGGGCCGCGGGCGATCTACTCCACCCTGGCGCCCGCGAACTTCACCACCTTGCCCCATTTTTCGGTTTCGTCCGCCACCAGCTTTCCAAAATCGGCGGCCGAGCCTGGCAGCAGGATGGCGCCGATTTCGGTGAACCTGGCCTTCGCCGCGGGATCGGCGAGGATCGCGTTAACGGCCTTGTTCAGCGTCGCGACGATTTCGGGAGACGTACCCTTCGGCGCGGCGAGGCCATACCAGGCGCTGGCTTCGTAACCAGGCAGGAAATCGGCCACCGTGGGCAGGTCCGGCAACACGTCCGACCGCGTTGTGCTGGTGACCGCGAGGCCGCGCAGCTTGCCTGACTTGATGTGCTCGGCGCTGGTCGGAACGTTGTCGAACATGACCTGCACCTGCCCGGCGATCAGGTCGGT
Organism: Bradyrhizobium sp.; assembly: GCA_049286845.1. GTDB lineage: Bacteria > Pseudomonadota > Alphaproteobacteria > Rhizobiales > Xanthobacteraceae > Bradyrhizobium. The sequence goes on along the minus strand of JBAQER010000897.1, from coordinate 624 downwards.
GAGCGCCAACGCTCCGCCGCGATAGGGCACGTGGACCATGTTGATGCCGGTGAGCATCTTGAACAGTTCGCCCGACATATGAATGGTCGAGCCGTTGCCGGACGACGCCATGTTGAGCTTGCCGGGATTGGCCTTGGCATAAGCAATCAGTTCGGGGATCGATTTGACGGGAACCGACGGGTTCACCACCACCGCGTTCGGAAAACGGATGATGCCTGCGATCGGTTCGACATCGCGCAGGAAATCGAAATTGAGTTTTTCGTAAAGCGTGGCGTTGATGGCGTTTGCCGGCGCCACGAGCAGAAGGGTGTACCCGTCAGGCGCCGCGCGCACGACCGCCTCGGTGGCGATATTGGTGCCGGCGCCCGCCCGGTTCTCAATGACGAATGACTGACCGAGCCGCTCCGAAAGCCATTGCCCCATCAGACGCGCGGTCAGGTCTGCCGAACCGCCGGGAGGATAACCGACGATCAGGCGAATCGGGCGAGATGGATAGCTTTGCGCCCTAGCGGTTCTGGAAACGGCCGGCAGCAGGGCAGCCCCGGCGGCCAGATGCAAAAATTGACGACGCGGTAATCTCATGACGCCTCCCCGAACAGACTGGCCGGCGGCCCAGCAGTCCCT
>JBAQER010000896.1:0-2409 GCA_049286845.1 Bradyrhizobium sp. | reverse complement strand
GCGGCAGACGTCCGATCCAGATTTCAAACCGTAGCGCCTGGCCTCGCGTCTGCGTCGTTCAGCGATCTTGGCCGCTCAGCCCACCCTCTCAATCCCAAACTCTTTCAATCGACGTCTGGCAAGTGTGCTTCATAGCGCCGCACTCAACCTCTTTCGTATCGAAGAAGTAAGGCTCCGCGCCACGGTCGGCAAAATGGGCAAGATCTCCCACCGCGGCCTGTCCCTGGAGTGATGCCAGGCGCCGGCTTTGACGGTATCAAGCGAATCCCAATATTGCGTGGCAATGAGGAGAATTCCGCTCGGCCAGGCGGGAGTTGCGATGGCGCCTTTGCTGATCGTGCTGCTCAGGTCCAACATCGGGGCCAGAATTGTCTCGCGGATCAAGCACTCCGGCGCCTCGCCATCGATTATTGTATTGTGATAGTATTTCTTCCGTCAGTAATGCTGTCGCTTTTTCTTCACCAGCGGTTTTCGGAATGTGAATGCCTATTGATGCAAAAGCGTTTCGGGCTGCGATCGTGTTCTTTTCAGCGCTGCTGCCAACCTGCGCGGATGCCGAGGGCATCGATACCGAGCATCTGTTCGGCTTCATGATCGGTTCAGACGTCGGCAACGTCGGTGAACGCGAATTCCAGAGCCAGACGACCGGACGATTTTCCAAGAGCGGCGGCCGTTACCGGGCGATCAGTCAGGAACTTGAACTGGAATTCGTGCCCGCCAGGAATCTCAGAGTCGAGATGGGAAGCGCGTTTGCGTCTCATGACATCAACGGCGTTGCGGGCTTTGAAGATCGCCGCCAGTTGGCCTGGCAGGGCGTTTCTGTGGATTTGCGCTACAGATTTCTGGATCGGGATACAGCGCCTGTCGGCCTGACAGTCGCGGTGGAGAGCCACGCTGCCCGCGTCGATGAGACCACGGCTGCGCTTGTGCGGAATTACGGGACCGAAATGAGGCTGGCGTTCGACCGGGAACTTATTCCAAACTTTGTCATCTTGGCTCTCAATCTGAGTTATCAGCCGGAATGGACGCGCCTTGTTGGCACAGGCGCAGCGGAGCAGGAATCCACCATCGGTGCTGCGTTCGCGGTGATGGCGCAAATACGCCCGGGCTTTCTTGTCGGCGGTGAAGCGCGCTATCTGCGGAAATATGAGGGCATCGGCCTGGAGGAGTTCGCCGGGCAGGCGCTGTTTGTCGGGCCGACGGCCTACTTCAGGCTGTCGGAGCGCTCCAGGTTGACAGCGGCCTGGAGCTTTCAGGCATGGGGGCGTTCGGCTCCTGCCCTCGATCACGTTGATTTCGAGCGCCACCAGGCGCGACTTGTGTTCGGCGTCAATTTCTAGGCTGAAGGCCGCTTCACCGGCGCGCTGGCGGTATCAGAGGGCGGTCTCTTCACGGCGTCTTGAAACCCCGAACTGCCGGCTTCGTATCGTTTTGTGCTATTTATTCAACGATTCTACGGAGTCAGGCATGAATCCTATCGACCTAATCGTGACGGTATGTGCCGTGCTGTCGCCGGCCACCTGCGAAGAGACCCACTTGGTTTTTTCCTCAAGCGTATCGCTGCGGCAATGTGCGATGGCTGCACCGCCCTACATTGCACAATGGGTGGGCGAGCATCCGAAATGGACCGCGGTGCGGTGGCGCTGCGAATACCCGCACCGCAATGACAAGGCAGATGCGCGCGGAGCAGCGGCCGCGGGCTGATTCTGCCGTGCATGGGGCCATCTGCACTTCGCCGCCGCCGCGGCCTTACTTGCTGCATTCCCTCAGATCCTTGTCCATGATTGAGAGTATGGCGTCGGCGGCCTTGATCTCGATGTTCCGGACTACGCATTGCCGCTTGTCGCGATAGCCGACCTTGGCGTCATAGCGCCCCGGCTCAATGCCGGTAATGCGCAGCCGCTCGTCATGATCGACTTCCTTGTCCTTGTCGTTCAGGGTTTGGTTGGGTCCCCAGCTGTCCTGGCCGGCTGGGGAAAACCGTAAACTGGAAATGGTGGCCGTGGTCAGGTTCCAGAACCGGATGCCCTTGCCCTGTGCGGCAGGCTGGCCGGCGCTCGCTAACAGCAGCGCGATCGAAGGCAGGGCCCATCGCATCATTGGCTATCCTCCCATGGTGAACGGCTGGAGCCGCTATTGCCTTATCATACGGTCCTGATTCTTCGCCTTGTCGAAATTCTTTGCCTGATCGAGGCCAATTGGAGCGATCAACTTCGCTGACGCGAGATCGGCATCGTCGAAATCGGTGCCGATGACCGTGGCACCGGTCAGGTCGGCTCCCCCGAGCTGGGCGCTCTTGAGAGAAGCGCCGGTCAGGTCGGCGTTTTTCAGCGAGGCGAATTCGAGATCGACACGAGACAGGTCGGCGCTGCGTGCGTTCAGCCGCTCCAGATTGGCGGACTTCAGCAC
>JBAQER010000895.1:0-8877 GCA_049286845.1 Bradyrhizobium sp. | reverse complement strand
ATCCAAGTCTTTGCGCCGTAGATGCGGTAATTGTCACCTTCGCGCACAGCTCGGGTGCGCAAACTGCCTAAGTCCGACCCGGTATTGGGCTCAGTAAACACCGCGGTTGGAAGCGTGCTGCCCGCAGCAATGCTTGGGAGCCAACGCTGTTTCTGCTCAGGCGTGCCGCCCAAGCGGATCACTTCTGCAGCGATCTCCGAGCGCGTACCTAGCGAACCGACGCCAAGATATGCACCACTGAGAGCTTCCGATACCACGCACATCGCCGTCTTGCCGAGACCAAGCCCTCCGAATTCCTCCGGGATAGTGAGCCCGAAGACGCCCATTTGGGCCAACTCCTCGACCAGCGCGATCGGAATTAGCTCATCCTGGCTGTGCCATTGTTGCGCGTTGGGCGCAATTTTCGCCGCTCCGAAACGGATGAATTCAGCACGGGTCGCTTCTAGGATACTGTCCTCAAGCGCCAAGGCGCCGAAACGGCCTTCAGCCGCAGCAAAGGCCAATGTTCTACGTTCGGATTCAGTTGTGCGGGAATCCATTAGTATTGCGACCGCCGGATCGCCGCGAAAGATATTGGCATCGTCGGGACTCACACCCATATCGGTCGGCCTGACAATTTCCGTTTGGCTCATTGGAATGCCGCCCGAAAGCTGAGCCAGATATTCTGCGAAACCAAGCCGGAGGATCGCGATCTCGACATCGCCCAATTCGTTAGTCTCATTAAGACGCGTAGCCCAATCCAGCGTCTGTCGCAACGCCTCAACGTAGGTCGTCTGCCACGCGAACCCATGTGCAGCGAATTGATCTTGCTCGAGTAGTTCGGGCTGCACCTTTCCGCTCCGCGAGACCATTTTCTCGATCGAAAGTCGGGTGCAGTGTTGTAGACGATCTGCCGCGGCAAGTGCTGCCCGTGCCTGATCTAGTATCGTTTTTCTCTGAGAGGTATCGAGCATGGAATGTCCTGATCTATGGGGCAGCGATTGTTCCGGCATCGTGGAGCTTCGCAATGGCTGCAGCGGAGAGGCCGAGCACCTCAGCGAGCACCATCTCTGTGTGCTGGCCCAGTGTCGGTGTTGCGACTGGCGGTCGTCGATCCGCATTGCTGAAGGCTAGAGGCGAACCTGGCGTAAGCACGCTCTCTGTGGCCGACTGATTGACTTCGCCGAACATGGGGTTCGAAAGCGAGCATCTCGGATCATCGCGCACCAGCTGACCAAAATCCTGATAGGGCCCCCACAATACGCCACTGCCTTGAAACGCCTTTTCTATTTCTGCGAGATTGCGCGCTGCGCACCAATCCTCAAGGACAACAAAAATATCCGCGCGCGCTGTAAACCGTCCGCTTTCCGTATCAAGATCCACGCTTAACCGTCGACCGATCATCTGAAGCGCGTCAGTCAGGCCGGTGGCTTTGCCGATTGCTCGCCATTGCCTGTTTGAAATCGCAACGATGATGATTCTGCGGCCGTCGGCCGTCTTGAAATCACGGCCGAGCGCACCGTAGAGATCATTTCCTATCGGAGGGCGGACGTGACCGTTGATTTGCACGTCGGCCAAATAACCAAGATTTCCGACTGATGCGAGCATCACATCCGAAAGGCTGAGGGTTACTTCTTGGCCTCGACCGTCTCGCGAGCGTGCGCGCTCCGCAGCGAGCAGCCCCGTGCTTAGATACAGACCCGCAGCGATGTCCCAGGCTGGAAGCACATGGTTGATCGGGCGCTCGTCGAAACCGGTAGCAATGGGAAATCCACTTGCGCAGTTCACGGTGTAATCGACTGCACCGCTACCGTCGTAATTGCCCGTCAAGCGAAGCATGATCAGGTCATTGCGTTTTTTCGAGAGCGTTGGATAGTCCATCCATCCGCTTCCGGGAAGATTTGTCAGGAGAATACCCGCGTCTTTTCCCGGCGCGGTTATGATAGCTTGCGCAATTTCTCGACCGGCAGCCGTATCAAGAGCCAACGCGACCGAGCGTTTGGCTTTATTCAAGCTCGCCCAGTATAGGCTGTCACCATTGGGAGCGAGCGGCCATCGACGATAATCGATATTGCCACCCACAGGATCAATGCGAATCACATCTGCGCCTAGCTGCGCGAGCGTCATGCCGCCCAGCGGGGCCGCGATGAAAGCTGAAACCTCTACGATGCGTAATCCTGACAAGATATTCTTCATCTGCTCCGTCGTCTTTTCTTCGTCTAGCTGCAGCTCGACGCGTTCTCAGCGTGTTGCACGTTTTGAAAGAACCCGTGTCTGTCGCTCCCCTCATGATCACTCCGCTTGGGTCTCTTGCTGCAAGCTTTCGAACCCGAAACCAGAAATCATCGAATGATCGCGCGTCGTACGGGATCGTTTCGCTTCCCCCCAGCCAACGACCTTGCTTCGCCGAGAGTGCGCCAAGCTCCTTTATTCACCAGATGAATTCCAAATTCAATTATAGCAATGCTCGGCGGGAGTTGCTAGTGTTCAGGCTCGGCAGACTTGGTGGTGATCAAGTCGGCGCAAACGCCTGGGAGCAAATGAAACAACGCGCGTTTCCCGTCGGCACCATTTGGGTTGATCCGACACAGCTCTGCGTCGATTCAGGGAGAGACATTGATGGAGACCAGTGACCTTAAGCTTCTGTCTCGTTGTGCTGCGATTGGAGTTAGCAGCTGGTCCGACGCCCTCGATGAACTTGGTATCGAGGGCGTACTGAATGGCATAACGCAGCGAAGTGGCAGCGGCCGAATGTGTGGATTTGCTGTAACTGCACGCCAACTGGCAGGAAAACTCGGCGATTTTGACAAGTCTGACTTTGCCGTGGGTCCTTTGGTAGCAGTTGCTGGTCCCGGCAGAGTGTTGGTGGTCGATGTAGGCGGCGCGCCGATTTCAACAATGGGAGGCCTAGCTGCACTGGCAACACGCATGCAAGGCGCAAGCGGTGTGTTGATAGACGGGGCCTGCCGTGATCTCGAAGAGATTCGTGCCACCAATTTGTGGCTCGCCAGCCGCTGGGTAGTGCCCACTACCGGAAAGCGTCGCCTCAAACTTCAGCCTCTGGGTGGAACGGTCACGGTTGGCGACATCCAGGTATCCCAAGGCGATCTAATAGTTGGTGACGACACCGGCATTGTGGCTGTGCCCGCGGCTAAGATCATCGATGCCTTAGAGCATGCGGAAAGGATCGTAGCGATCGATGAAGAAGTCGAAGAGCGGATTCGTTCTGGCGAAAGCTTCGGTGCAGCTGCAGCAGCTGCAGGATACCTTCCGACGAAGATTAACTAGATTCCGTGATATCCAACTCTAATGTCTTTTCGAGACGGACAGATAACCTCGCGACTGCAGGACCATCGTCGATCTGATTTATCTGCAATGACAGTGCGGCCGCGGGTTGTTAAAACTTGCTCAGTAGTAACGGAGAACCAATGGGACAGAAACTAGAACTAAAAGCTTCTGACGGATTCAAACTTGGTGCTTATCGCGCCGATCCCTCGGGAGCGCCGAAACGCGCGCTTGTGGTCATTCAGGAAATCTTCGGTGTGAATTCGCATATCCGCGACGTATGCGATCGCTTCGCCAAGGTGGACTACGTCGCAATTGCGCCTGCGATCTTCGACCGAATCCAGCCCGGCTTCGAATCAGGATATACGACGGATGAAGTAGCTCATGCGCGCAGCTTCATCGCTAACCCGGACTGGTCAGCCTATCTGCGAGACACCGAAGCCGCAATCGCCGCCGTAAAGAGCTTGGGACCAGTTGGCGTTGTTGGTTTTTGCCTCGGCGGCAGTGTCGCCTATGCGGCGGCAACAAAGCTCGACGGGTTAAGTGCCGCCGTCGGCTATTACGGAGGAGCGATCGTGCGCTTTGCGGATGATAAACCGAAGGTGCCGACACTTTTACATTTTGGCGAGAAGGACACTGGTATTCCGCTTGCCGATATCGAGATCATCAAGTCAAAACGGCCTGAAGTGCAAGTCATTGTGTATCCTGGTGCACAACACGGTTTTTCTTGCGATCAACGTGGTTCTTACGACAAGGTGAGCGCTGATCTTGCATGGCAGCGCACGACAGCTTTTTTCAACGAGCACCTTAAGTAGGAATACATTATCCGCGAAGAACAACGGTGCCGCCTGGTTCAACATTGTGCGAGTAGGTGAAATCGCACCGATATTGATCCATTTGGAGCGCGGATTTCCTACAGACGTATCGGGTCCAACGATTGGATGGATGGGCGAACACATTTTCCCTGAGGATCAGGCGCACATCGTCGCTCGTATCCATCAGGCCATCGACACACGCGACAAATTCGAAATAAGGTGAGACTGGCGAACCCGTCAGTTCAGAATGTCGCCCTCCCCAGCCGGATGGGCAAAATCGGGGGTGGTCGCGGAAGGTCGCTGAGCCCTGTCTCCTGACGATAAATCCTTGGGTTCACGAGCCTGAGCTTCGACATCAGCGATGGAAAACAATCCGAAATCACACGGCAAGCGCCAGTGAGGCCGACTGATGATATCCGCGACACGCATGCCGCGCCATCGTGCTGCTCTCGAGCACTGCCTGGGCCGACGAAAAGATCGGCTTAAAGCTTGCCGACAGCTTGCCAATCGGTCACCGGGCTCGGCGTCAGCCAATGGATATCCACCTGAACCTTCGCCTATCAACATTTTCAGAAGAGAAGAGAATTCTCGATAGAGAATTGATCAACCTCGGCTCCCCGGTGGATTGGGCTTCCTGGAGGAGCGGTTCGGCGAGGTCTACACCGATGATCCCGGCCGCCCGCCGTTGCCGACGCAGTTGATGGCGAAGCTAGCGATCCTCAAGCACACCTACGACCTCTCCGACGAGGTGCTGTGCGAGTGGCGGTCGCAGGCTCGATCCTCTACGACTACGGTTCTCCCGAGCAGCAGGAGATCGCGCGCAATGTCATCGCCGGCAATTGCCTCGTTGCGATCACCGTGACCGAGCTGGAAGCCGGCAACGACGTCCAGAACGTTAAGACGAGCGCGCGGCGCGCGCTTCGCCATCGACCGCAACAGCCCCGGCGTCACCTGCAGCCAGATCGAGACCTATGCGAACCGGCCCGCGCCGACCTACCGGGTGCAGTTCGACAATGTGCGCGTGCCGGAGCGGCGCCGCATGGACGCGGGCTTCAAGGAAATCATGACCGGGTTCAACCGCGAGCGCATCATGGTCGCCGCGCGCTGGCTCGGCCACATGCAGGCCGCGCTGAACTGGGCGCGGGACTACGCGACGACGCGGCAGCAGTTCGGTCGGCCGATCGGCGCCAACCAGTCGATCGCCTTTTCCCTGGCGCAGGCTCATGTTGATGTCGAGGCGACGCGTCACCTGACCTATCACGCCGCCGAACGCTACGATTCCGACATTCCGCTTAAGGACGTGATCCTCGATGTCTCGTCGGCGAAACTGCTGGCGACGCAGGCGGTTGTGCGTGTGACGCAGACGGCCCTGCATATCGCCGGCGGATGGGGATTGACCGCACGATGCGCCTTGCGCTCGACGCCATGGTCGCGCCCGTCACCGTCGGAAGCTGGGGAATCCAGCTCCGTGCGATTGCCCGCGAGATGGGCCTGCCCTGCAACTGATTGCAGGCCCGAGGCCCCGGCCACTCACTGTACCAAAGAGAAAGCTTCGACGGCGTCCGCAATGGCGCCGTCGGAAACGCTCGATGCGACCGAACGCTGCCGGCATCACCTCCTGCTCGCGGCCGATCCGCCGCAGCATCTCCGACACGGCACTGCGGCTGAAGGCGTAGTCCGCAGGGGTCATGCGCTGTTCCCGAACCACGGTGCCGGAAGCCGTCTCCGCCTCGATCACCGCGCTGAGCGTGGGGACCGTGGGGGCGCTGACCAGCGTCGTCCGCCGGATCAGATTCGCAACTTCGGAACCGTCATAGGTCGTCATGCGCGCTATGTCGGGCACGCCATAGATGAGCGTGGTCGCGATGCAGAATGGAATGCTCACCAGCGTGCCGGAAATCGAGTTGAACGGGCCGACCTCATCCCGTCTGGTTGAAGGCGCAGACCGGATACGGCCTGAAGGTGACCCGTAGCGTCGCCCAATCGCGGCTCAGGGATGCCGCCAGCTCTTCCGGCGCCGCGGTGCCGGCAAAGCTCTTCTCGAACCCAACCTTGCCTCTGCCGATCTCGAACTCGTCGTTAAACATCGTGGGCCCATCGTCCTTACTCCCGACCGAGCCTTGCTGAACGGTAATATAGTACGCCTCAGATGATGGTGTGGATGACACCCACTCGACGGCATCAAATGTGCCAGAGTGTTGCCGAGGCAACAGAGAGGGGAGTCATCCACAATGCATCCTACCACCATCGGTCTAGATCTCGCCAAGCACATTTTTGTACGACCTGAAAGTCGCGTGAGTTTCTGTTTCACAGGAGCAGGTATGCCCTGAAGAAACCGGCTGTTCCATCAGCCGTTCCCTACCCGGACATGCGGAGCCAGTAATAGCTCGGTGTGAAGTTCTGGGGACAACGTAGCCGCCGGATATCCGGTACGCCGAGCCGCAAGGCAAGGCGGAATCTGCCAGCACGAAGGTGGAGAGGAGCAAGGGATGAGCGGGTACGACCAACGTATGTGAACTTCCGATAAACGTCGTGAGCTTGAACAAGCCAAACGTGCTGACAGGCTTGAACCAAAACGGTACGCGGTGAGGAGTGGTCTTTGAAAACTAGGCCACCATGGACGATCAGCCGCCGGCGAAGAGGAAGGGTCCGCCCCGCTCGGAGATTCATGCGGAACAGGGTAAGCCCATAGGGCTGCCGGCAACGGCAGGCGAACTGCAAGGAACGCTGTTGGCGCTGTGGGTAAAGGAATGCGGAAAAAGCGAACGCCCGGCTGTAATGGACGGGATACGGGCTGAAACATCGCCTGACGCGAAAGCGGGCAGACTTCCGCGCGGTCATTCATGGCGAGAGAACTTTGACCAATCGTTATACGAGGGAAGGCAGATGACGGCGATCGGCGCGAAAGCGACCGGGGCTGGTGCGTCCTCGCGCACTGCACAAACGTGGGATCAGGCAAACTGGTCGCACATTGAGGCAGATGTGAAACGACTTCAGGTGCGTATCGCCAAGGCAACCCGGGAAGGCCGATGGGGCAAGGCGCAAGCGTTGCAACGTCTGCTGACCCGCTCGTACAGCGGCAAGATGTTGGCCGTGAAACGAGTGACGGAGAATCGCGGTAAGAGAACGCCGGGGGTGGACGGCAAGATATGGTCATCCCCGGCGGCCAGATGGAACGGGATGATGTCACTTCGACATCGCGGTTATCGTGCGAGGCCGTTGCGACGTGTGTACATCCCCAAGAGTAACGGCAAGAAGCGTCCGCTGGGAATTCCCTGTATGCGGTGCCGGGCGATGCAAGCGTTATGGAAGCTCGCACTGGAACCGGTTGCAGAGACACTGGCGGACCCGAACTCCTATGGATTCCGGCCCAAACGCTCGACGGCCGACGCCATCGAGCAGTGCTTCACCACTCTGGCCAAGCGAGTTTCGCCAGAATGGATTCTAGAAGGTGACATCAGAGGTTGTTTCGACAACTTCAGCCACCCCTGGCTCCTGGAGCACGTAACGATGGACAAGGTGGTCCTGAAAAGGTGGCTTCAAGCCGGATATATTGATGAGGGAACTCTGTTCGAGACGTCGGCGGGCACCCCGCAAGGGGGGATTATCTCGCCGGTGATCGCGAACATAGCGTTGGATGGGCTTGAGGCAGCAGTTTTGCAAGCGTGGGGTCGTCGAAACTCGCGCGCAGCAAGGCCCAGCTCAACGTCGTCCGCTATGCCGATGACTTTGTTGTGACCGGCGCATCGAAAGATGTGCTCGAATTCAAAGTGCTTCCGGCGGTCAAGCAGTTCATGGCCGCTCGAGGTCTGGAGCTCTCGGAAGAGAAGACCCGGATCACGAACATTGCGGAGGGTTTCGATTTCCTTGGCCAGAACGTACGCAAGTACGACGGCAAGCTACTGATCAAGCCGGCAAGGAAGAGTGTTAAAGCGCTCCTCGACAAGGTCAGGGAAATCATCAAAGGCAACGCGAGCGTCACGCAGGAGGCGTTGATACAGAAACTGAACCCGGTCATCCGGGGATGGGCCATGTATCACCGCCATGTCGTGGCGAAAGCGAGCTTCTCATCGATAGACTCGCACATCTGGCAACTGCTCTGGAAATGGGCAAGTCGGCGTCATCCCAGGAAAGGAGCACGGTGGGTGAAGAACAGGTACTTCCAGGTCGACGGACACTGGTCCTGGGACTTTGCTACGAAGGGTTCGGCGGATGCCAGCATCAGCGGGTGTCGACTCTTCCGCGCAACGACGATCTCAATTACGAGACACGTCAAGATCCGAGGACTGGCTAATCCATTTGATCCGGTGTGGGCCACTTACTTCGCCCGCCGTCGAATTGCGAAACGCGACGTCAAGTTGTTCGGTACCACACCATGGTGCTGAAGAATGGCTTGAGCCGGATGCGGGGTGATCCGCACGTCCGGTTCTCAGGGAGCGGCGGCGCAGCAATGCGCCGCCGCCACCCGACCAAGTGCATGGCGTGGACGCTGCGGGCAAAGTCATCATCCGCAAGAAGCTCCGGCGCTCCGAGCTGAAAGCGTTTTTCGAGAAACTTCCACCTTGCCTGGTCGGCCTGGAGGCGTGCGGGACCGCCCACTATTGGGGCCGTGAGCTGGCAGCGCTCGGCCATGATGTCCGGCTGATGCCGGCGGCTTACGTGAAACCCTACTCAAAAGAGGGAAGAATGACGAGGTCGATGCAGAGGCGATCTGCGAGGCCGTCACCAGGCCGACGATGCGGTTCGTCCCGGTTAAGAGCGCTGAACAACAATCGATCCTGATGCTGCACCGGACCCG
>JBAQER010000894.1:0-7381 GCA_049286845.1 Bradyrhizobium sp. | reverse complement strand
CGGTGGCAAGAAAGCCCGGTCACCGGGGAGAGCGCGCTATAAGCCGTAAAACCATTGCGCAGGGAAGGCCGGATTGCCTCCGCTGAACCTGTATGCTCGTGTGCGTGTTCTCTATGTGCATTTGCACGCGAGACCGCGGGTGCAGCGCGCACCCGGTCTTCCCTGCGCCCTCTGACCGGAGGGCCGAGGAAATTCGATAGCAAACCTCGGGCGAAACGCGCCGCGAGATCGCGAAGCTGCGTTTGCGCGTATCGCTGTTTGAAATTTGATTCCGTTAGCGCAGGCCCATCGGTTCGACGCTTCACGCTCCCTTCAGGTAATAATTCGCCCGCTTGCCGAGCGCGATCCTCCGCAGTACGCGGCGCATCGCGAGCGAGCCGCGCAGCGGTTTGATCGCGGCGATCACGGTGCGATAGAAGGCAAGCTTGAGCGCGTCGCGCACCGGCTGACGGCCCGGCGGCTGTTGCGGCAGGCCGATGCCGCGCAGCATCGAATTGAAGAAGTGCAAATCGTTGAGGCGACGCACCTCGCGGGTCTTCCAGGTGATCGCCATCGAGATCGAATGGCTGCCGGCGGTGCGTACCCAGTGCGGCCACTGATACGGCACATAGCAGCCGTCGCCCGCGAACATGTGGAATTCGGTGCCGCGCGCCGCAAGACGCTCGTCATATTTCAGGTTGCGGTGCTTGGTCATCGAGCGCTCGATCTCCTCGTCGGAGACGATGGCGCGGTCGTTGTTGTCGTAAATCGTGAAGAATTTCTCGCCGTGGATCTGGACGAAGAAATTGTCCTCGCTGTCGAGATGGAACGGCGTGGTCGAATTCGGCGAGGACACGAAGATGAAGCCCTCGACCTGTTCGAAGCCGGCGTCGAGCAGGCTGTTGAAACCGCGCGCCCGCGCCACCGACAACAGCGTGTCTTCCAGCAGCTTGCGATATTCCGGCGCGTTCTCCACGCGCTTGAGCGCCATCCAGGCGCCGGCGGTCTCGATGCGCTCCACGACTTCCACGGGATCGAGATCGACCGATGGAATCGCGTCGGGGTCCTGGCTGATCGCGACCTTGCCTGAATTGTATTCGATCAGGTCGCGCGGCAATTCCGAAGCCAGCCGCGCGATGCGCGGCAGGTTCAGAAGCGGATGGCCGGCGAGGCGGTGACGGATCGCGAACGGCTTTAACGGAAAGTCGCGCTTCAGCGCGTGATTCTCCGCGGTCAGCACCGGCGCAAAGGCGGTGACGGTGGTCATGACGGTTTCTCCTGGCGTTTCCGGATCAAATGAACGGCGCGGCGCAGCGGCTCGCGGATCAGCTGGCGAAGCTTCAAGGCCGCGCGGACCAGCGGCACCACGGGATCGTGCGGTCGCAGCGGAATCAGCACGTCGCCGATGGCAAGGCGCCCGCGCCAGATCGGATTGATCATCGGGTGATCGGCACTGGCGGTGGAGTCGACCAGCCTGATTGCGGGATCGGCGCACAGATGCCGCGTCAGATCGAGCGTCAGCTGCACGCCGGGTGAGAATTTCGCATAATGCTCGTCGACGCCGAGCTTGAAGTAGAACGCGCGGTCCTGATGCCGCAGCACGACCGCGGCCGCGACCGGCGCATCGCCTGACAACAGCGTCACGATCTCGCATTGGCGGAGTTCGGCGAGTGCGGCGGTGGCGCGGCGGACAAAGCCGGCATCGCCATCATGCTGCAGCAGCGCGGTGCCGCGCTGGCCTTTCCAGCCGGAAGCTTCCAGCTGCAGGAAAATTTCGACCGCGGAGGCGACCGCTTGCGGTGTGCTCGCGACCTCGAAGCGGACCTCGCCGTGTTCGGCGAGGCGATTGCGCTGGCGGCGCAATTCCTTCAGCTTCTTCGGTCCCAGCGCATCACGCAGGCATTCATCGGCATCGCGCGTGGCGTCGAGACAGGCGCGGAGGTGGGATTGCAGCAGACGCGGATGCATGCCGCCCTGCCGCAGCACTTCCCTGAATGCCTTCATGGCCGCGCCATCGAGCGACATGTCGCGCAGGATCAGCGCATGGGCGCCGGCTTTCCGTGCCTGCATCATCAGCCCGGCGGCGGCGTCCTCGGCCATGTCGCGATCGAGCGGCGGGGTGCCAAGCGTGCCGTAGGGATCGGCGCTTACCAAAACCGGCAGCGGGATCTTCCAGGCGCGCCACATTGAAATCGCGGGCAGGAGCCCGATCAGCCGCGCCGCGCCGTCTTTCTTCGCCGATGGTTGGCTCCATGCGGCCAGCGCAGCGACGCCGGTACGGTCGCGCGCGGAAGCGTTCACCGCCAATTCCCAGTCGGGGAGGTAATAGCCGTTCGGCTCGTTGGCGCGTTCGGCAAGCGCGCGCCACTGGCTCGCGGCCACGGCCGTAAGCGGCGCAAGACCATCGCCGCCACGCGAAGCCGCTTCCGCCGGCGGCCGCTTCCCGGATATCACCGAACTGCCGCGCACCAGCGCTGTATCAGCTATCTCGACCACGTCCCCGTTTCCCCGTTCGCGACGATCGAAGCGGGCACGTGCGCCGCTTTCTGCATTGCGTTGACGGGGAAGCTAACGGAAAAGATTGGAAAAACCCGCTGGAGCGGAGATGCAATTCGAGCGGTGGTGTTAACCGGCCGTTCATCATGCGGGCGTCGTGAGCGGCGCATCCGGGGCACTCGAGGTGGCGCTATCGCAGCGAACCGATCTTCTCCAGTTCCGCAAGGTTGGAAATCCTGAGCATGCCCTCGGACATTGCGAGAATGCGGCGTTCGCGAAGCTGGCTGAACACCCGGCTGACATGGACGGGGGTCAGCCCGACCGCGTCGGCGATGTGCTGCTGGCGCAACGGAAACGGGTAGCGCTGTTCACGGATCACGTTCCTCGCCGCTACTCGCGACATCAAGTGCAACAACAGATAGGCGATGCGTTCTTCGGCCGAGAGCTGGCCCAGCACGGTTACAAGCTCGGTCGCCTCGCGAGTTTCAGCGGCGCAGGAATTTGCCACGGCCCATCGGATGTCGGAGTCGGCGGCGCACCTCGCGAGAATTTCGGAGCGCGCGATTCCGCTCACCTGGACCTCGGTCAATGCCTTGACCGAGAAATGGTACGCTTTCTCGAAAATGGCAGTAGGAGAAAAGAAGTCTCCCGGCAGCAGGAATTTCAGGATTTGCCTGCGGCCGTCGGCAAGCTGAAAGTAGCGGAAGGCCCAGCCTGTGCAGAGTACGAATATGTCGTTGGATGGCTGATTTCGGTAGGCGATCTGCTCGCCTGCCCGGGCCGCAGCGAAGTGCTGCCAGCCGACCGGCCGGTCTGCCTTCGGGGTTTCCGAGGGCGACCCGAACAGCGTCCCGCAAAAGCCGGTTTCGCGGTGAGGGCAGGTTACACAAATCGACGCAATGGACATGTCAGAGTGTTTGGCCAAACGGGCTCACAGAATTCTACCCTAGGTGGTGTCTGAATCTTTTTTCCCGTCGCAGGGAAGAAGTTGCATCTGCATCTATCAGAATTAGCTAATAGAGCAAAACCAAATTGTAATTAGCTTTAATGCCGGCGGCGCCATCGGCCGCAGTCATGCCTCGAGCTTCGGCAGCTTGAAGGCTCCGGCGCCGCGTTTGCTTGCGTGCCCTTGATGTAGATCAACAACCTGGATCAAGTTATGGAGCTCGGAGTTTTTCCGAGAATCAATCTAATTTTTTTGACGGTGGAGAAACCACATTGGTCCGCCCTGCCGGGATGCGGGGCTTTGTGTCGAAAAATTTCATTTGGCATCCATTTGAGGAAATGTTCATGACGGAAGTAACTCCGGCCGACAGCAGCCAGGATCGCGAAATCAGGATGCGCTTCATGCGCATCGACACCACGACCGGCGAACTGCTGCGCGAGTTCTGGAAGATCGTCGAGCCGGCGCTGCCGGGGGTGCTCGAAGGCTTTTATCGGCATGTCACCAGGGAGCCGCAACTCGCGCGCCTGATCGGCAGCGACATTCCCCGCCTCAAGGCCGCCCAGCAGTCGCACTGGGCGCGGCTGTTCAACGGCCGCTTTGATCAAGAGTACATGCAGGGCGTCCGCACGATCGGTCTGATCCACAACAAGATCGGGCTGGAGCCGCGCTGGTACATCGGCGGATACAATTTCGTGCTGAGCCGGCTCGCCGCGCTCGCTGTTCGCCACTACCGATGGAAGCCGGGTCATCTCGCGGCGGTGCTGACCGCACTGAACTGCGCGGTGCTGCTCGACATGGACATCGCGATTTCGGTCTATCAGGAAGCGATGCTGGCGGAGCGTCAGAAACATCAGAACAAGATCACTGCCGCGATCCGGGATTTCGACAGCCAGATGAAGATCGTGCTGAAGACGGTCGGGGGCTCGGCGGAAAATCTGCAGAACGCCGCCAATACGCTCGCCGCCAATGCCGAACAATCGACCAGGCAAACGACCACGGTGGCCGCGGCCTCGGAGGAGGCATCCGCAAATGTGCAGACGGTGGCGTCGGCTACCGAGCAACTGACCTCGTCGGTCAGGGAGATCGGGCGTCAGGTGACGGAGTCCACCAGGATGACGGGCAAGGCGGTAGAGCAGGCCAGCCAGTCCAGCGCCGGCATGCAGGGCCTCGCGGAAGCGGCGCAGCGGATCGGCGCCGTGGTCGAACTCATCAACAGCATCGCCGGGCAGACCAACCTGCTGGCGTTGAACGCCACCATCGAAGCGGCGCGCGCCGGCGATGCGGGCAGGGGATTTGCCGTCGTCGCCTCCGAGGTCAAGGCGCTGGCCGAACAGACCGCGAAGGCGACCGACGAAATCAGCCAGCAGATTCTCGCGATCCAGACCGCAACCCGGCAATCGGTGGGCTCGATCGAGGAGATCGGAACGACGATCGCGTCGGTCAACGAGATTGCGACGGCGATCGCGGCGGCCGTCGAGCAACAGGGAATGGCGACGGCCGAGATCGCGCGCAACATTCAGGAGGCTGCCCGCGGCACCCACGACGTTTCGAGCAACATCAGCGGTGTCAGTCAGGCCGCGAGCGAAACCGGTCAAACCGCAACGCAATTGCTGTCTTCCGCCAACGAGCTCTCGCAGCAGTCGGAGATGCTGCGCGATAATGTCGAAGGTTTCTTCGCGATGATCCGGGCTGCCTGATGCGGATGCCGCATCAGCACACGAATGTGGTTCGCGTTGCGATCAGCGCAGTCGTGGTTTGTTCCAAGAGAGTCCCAAGCGCACACTTCAAGGAGGCCGCATGTCCTTATCAGATCGCCCGTCCGATGAATTGATCTTCCAGCACCTTGGCGCAACAATCGTGCTGTGCTGGGCGCAATTGCCTCCCGGGGCGCGAGACCAGATCCTGCGCCAGGCCGACGATGTGATCGGGCTGGCGCCGATCCCCGAGATTCGAAGCGAGATCGTGAAGCTGCTGTTGCGTCACGCCAAGGCGCAGTGGGCGGCTTCGTTCCTGTCGGTCTCGGCGCCCCGGAGTAATTCTCCCTTTCGGGGGCACTGATCCCGACCGATCGGCGTGAAGCCAACTTCGAGGGGTGTGTCAGATCGGCTCGTAGCTCTCGGATGTGCAGTTGTCGTCGGCCTCGGCGCGCCGGCGATCGATGATCAGGCCGCTGCTGATGACGAGGCGGTAGGTCTCGGCGCCCAGTGGCTTGCCGATGACGGAGGTGAGCTCGGCCCTGACGCAGGCGGTCCAGCCCGTGCCCCTGACCTCGCGGTGCGGCGGTGAGACCCGCACGTGGCGCGGGTTCGACGCGGCGAGGAAGACCGAATCCAGTTTTTCGCGCACCAGCCGTTTGACGTCGGGCGGCGGCTCGGGCGGCGGTGGCTCGGCGGCTTGGCTGCGCATGAACTCAGGCACCGGCGAACGGCTGTCGGCGATGCCGCAGCCCGCCAACACAAATGCCCCTCCCGCAATCAACGCCAACCGAACAACGACCCGCCGCATCCGCCCGTTTTATCCCGTACCGGTTAAAATTGCCCACAATTGCGGTCAATTTGCCCTTTTCAGCCATCACCAATTGCTGAAAGCGGTCCCACAGCCAGACCGGCCCCCCTGCCATATCGATGGGGTTCGCCCCGGAATCTGCCAGGAAGCCAGCCAGGAAACAAAACAGGGTATTCGCGGCCGGGGCTTGAACCTCCGCGCGAGGACGACTGACCTATGGGGAAGTCTGGAGGTGTCGCCATGATCCGCCCCGTCCTTCGCCATACCTTTCTCGCAGCGGGAATCTTGCTGGGCTCGCACGCGGCGCTCGCTGAAAATCGCGTCGCGCTGGTCATCGGCCAGTCGAACTATCGCGCCGTGGTTCCGCTCCCCAATCCGGCCAACGATGCCAAGGCCATGTCACAGATGCTGACCGAGTCCGGTTTCGAGGTGCTGACTGCTGCCGATCTGTCGCAGAACGAGCTGCGGACCAAGGTCGGCGACTTCGCGGCGAAGGTCGCCGAGAAGGGCCCCGATACCGTGGCCCTGGTGTTTTATGCGGGCCACGGCCTGCAGATCGACGGCGAGAATTTCCTCGTGCCGGTCGATGTCGACCCGAAGCGGGAAACCGACATTCCGCTGCAGGCGGTCCGTCTCAACGACGTCCTGAATACGCTTGCCTCGGTGCCGAGCAAGACCCGCATCCTGCTGCTCGATGCCTGCCGCAACAACCCGTTCCCCGACATCAACAAGACGGCAGGCCGCGGGCTCGCGATCGTCGATGCCAAGACCGGCGCTCCCGGCACCTTCATGTCGTTCTCGACCTCGCCCGGCGCCGAAGCCGAGGACGGCAGCGGCGCCAACAGCCCCTATACGTCGGCATTGCTGGCCGCTGCGAAGGAGCCCGGGCTTTCGATCGAAGATACCTTCAAGCGCGTGCGTGTTGCGGTCAACAAGGCGACCGCGGGCCGCCAGACGCCCTGGGACAGTTCCTCGCTGACCGACGACTTCAGGTTCGTCGGTCCCGCCGTTGCCGGCCCAAAACTCGCTTCCGTCAAGAAGACGGTCGACGAGTGGAAGCGGGACTTGAAAGGCAAGCCGGCCGAGGCCGCCAATGAATTGATCGTCGCCGACGGCACCGACGAGGCCTATGAAGCCTTCGCCGTTCTCTACGCGCAAACGCCGCTGGGTTTGCAGGCGCGTGACTGGCTCGATCGTCACCGCCGCATGGTGGCATGGAACAACGCGGTGATCATCAATACGGCGGCCGGCTATCGCGCCTTCATCGCGCTGTATCCCGACAGCGATCTCGCCCCGACGGCGCGCAAGCTTGAAGAGCGGCTGCGCAATCGTCCGAACTTCGTGGCGACCGTCGCCACCGCCGGCGGCGCGCCGAACGCGTCCGGCGCGGCCGCGTCAGGCTCGGCAGCCGGCCAGCCGACCAACGCTTCGCTCGGCCCGACCTGTCCCTGCACC
>JBAQER010000893.1:0-7859 GCA_049286845.1 Bradyrhizobium sp. | reverse complement strand
CCCTGACATGGTGCCTTCCGTACAGCACCTGCATGGCAAGCCGGTCGCCTTGAGCGATCCGAGCGATCAGGACATCGTCCGAAGCCGCCTGTGTCGCACTCAATGGCCGTCTCGCAAGGTTGGTCGGATTGGGTTGGCGGGTGGTTCGATGGGAAAGGCAAGATTCTTCAAATTGTCACAAGTCCGCGACTTCAACTGTGACATACCCCACAGAAGACCACAGCCGCGCAACGATCGCACGCAGCGAGGCGAACGAAACCGGACAAGTGGTGTCATAATACCGAAATTCTCTCTTCGTCCCGGCGACCATCCACTGGCAACCTTAGCAAGGCTTTGCCGACAAAGCAGCATCGGCGTACCGCGCCTGCGCCAGCCGGTTCCAGTCGATTCGAGCGACTGGCATATCCTACGCGGATCCAGCCAATTTCCATTGCAAAACAAGGACAATAGCTGCCCATCGGGACCGCGGGCTCCGTCCCGAAAGATACCAAACCTAAAGGCTTGCTCCCTAAGATTTCGCCTACTCCATTCCACGCGGCGGGACATGAACAGCGCAGCTTCATCGCTTCAAGGCCAGAGGACTGACGGGACGCCTGCGCTCGCCGGCACGCTGACACCGGACGCGCTTAGACGCCGTGCCGGCCAGCGCCGTCAGATGTTCGTGGCGCAGGCCGTGAGTTATTCGCTCGGCGGGCTCGTCCTGCTGATCTATTCCTACGCGGGTACGGTCCCGATCATCATTCCATCCAGCTATTTCCTGTGCGGCCTGACCCTGACGGGTGTTTTTGCCGTGCTGTCGGAAGCCCACTTCAACGACAGGTTTGAGGACCACTATCTCACGATCTCCCAGATCGCCTGCAACGTCGCGCTGCAGCTCGGTTTCCTGATGCTAGCCCCCGAGATCGGATATGCGTTTCTGAGCGTACTTTTCCTCATCTTCGGATTTGGCTCGCTGCGGATGACCTCGCGGCAGGCAGCCATTGCCTGGACCCTTACGGCGTTGGGCTTGGCTCCGATTTTTCTGTTCACCAACGTTCCGATCGGAATGCCGGTCTCAACTCCCATGGAACGCCTGGCCGCGATGCTCGCCTTCGTCCTCACGATCGGACAGTGTGCGTTCGTGGGCCTCTACGGCAGCTCGATGCGAATGATGCTCTACAAGCGCGGTGTCGAGCTCAAGGCAGCCAACAAGCGCATCGAGGAACTCGCCGAACTCGACGAGCTGACTGGCTCGTTCAACCGCCGCTGCATCATGCGGGTGCTGGATGACGAGGTCGCCCGCGCCCATCGCAGCAAGGCGCCCTGCTCGATCGCCCTGATCGATCTCGACTGGTTCAAGCGCATCAACGATGTCTATGGCCACCCCACCGGCGACGAAGTGCTCAGGACATTCGCCATCACCGTGTTCGCGAACCTCCGCGCCATCGACAAGTTCGGCCGTTATGGCGGCGAGGAATTCCTGCTGGTGCTTCCCGATACGCCCGATGACAGTGCTACTCGCATCCTCGACCGGCTGCGCGCGATCATCGCCGATCTCGACTGGAGCGCGTTCTCGCCCGGCATGCGGGTGACGATCTCCGCCGGCGTCGCGACGCTGAAGCCGAATGAAACGCCCGACGCCATTCTTGCGCGCGCCGACAGCGCGCTTTACGTAGCCAAGGCACGGGGACGCAATCGCATCGCCAGCGCCTGATCTCAAATACCTTCCCGGGGACGGAGAAACCGTCGCCATATTACGCTCCAGGATAGAGTCATGGGTTCGAAGTCCGCCGCCAATACTGAAAGTCTGCTCGACGAACTGCAGACCACGCTCGCACATGGGACCGTCGCGCGCCGGGTCGAGACGCTGCGAAAGGTAACCGATCTCTTCATCAACGGCGCGGTGGATTATTCGGACGAACAGATCGGACTGTTCGACGACGTCTTCCAGTGCCTGATGGAGCACATCGAGACCTCCGCCAGGGCGCTGCTGGCCAATCGCCTCGCGCCGATAGACACCGCCCCAACCGGCACCATTCGCGCGCTGGCGTTCGACGACATCATCGAAGTCGCGGCTCCGGTGCTGTCGAGATCGGAGCGCCTCGACGACGAAACGCTGATCGAGACCGCGCGCAACAAGAGCCAGGCGCATTTGCTGGCGATTTCGATACGACGAGTGCTGAGCGGCGCGGTGACCGACGTGCTGGTGCTGCGCGGCAATGACGAGGTGATCCACAGCACCGTCAACAATCCCGGCGCTGAATTCTCCGAACGGGGCTTCACCCGGCTGGTCCATCGCGCCGAGAGCGACGACAGCCTCGCGACTTGCCTCGGCATGCGCCCGACGATTCCACGGCATCTCTACCTGAAACTGATCGCCAAGGCGTCGGCGACGGTGCGCGAACGCCTCGAAGCCTCCCACCCGCGGCAGGCGGGGGAAGTGCCGACCGCGGTGCGGGAAGCGACGCGGCGCGCACGTTCGGCGCCCGTGGCGATCACCAGGCAAACCGAGATCGCTCACGCACTGGTCAAGTCGCTCTACGCGGACGGCCGGCTCGACGAAACCCAGGTAGCAACGTTTGCCGAGGTCGGCAAATTCGACGAAACCAACGCGGCACTCGCGGCACTCGCCAACGTGCCGGTTGCGATCGCGGAAGACATGATGCTGGAAACCCGCGCCGAGGGCGTGATGATCCTCGCCAAGGTCGGGGGGTTGTCGTGGTCGACGGTGACGGCGATCATCAACATGCGCGACGACCTCTCGGGGATGGAACCAGCCGACCTTCAGGCCTGCAAGGCCACCTATGAGCGGTTGCGGCCTTCGACCGCGCAGCAGGTGCTGCGCTTCCATCGCATGCAGCAAAACGCGGCGCCGTCGCCTGCGGCATAGACATTCGGTATCGTCCCGGCCGGACGCCGGGACTGCTAGAACCGCAGCACCCGCGATCCCGCCAGCGCGCCGATCGCGGCGACCAATGCGGTGGCGATCGTGTACCAGGTCGCCACGAACAGCGGTGAATCGTCGACGCAGTGCGAGGCGTAGAGCGTCGCCGCCAAACCTGCCGACAACAGGCCTGCGATCGCGCCGGCGACCGCGGGCCGTGCCGGCGCGCCGTGACGCAAGCCGATCAGCGCCGCGGCCAGCAACGGCAGCGACATCAGCGGAATGGCCGTCAGGCAGACCATCGAATTGCGGCCCATCAATCGCGTCATCATCGGCAGCCGCTGCGGCATCATCATCTCGCTTGCGATCCCGGCGACGAGAAGCCCGGCCGGGATCAGCAGCAGCCATCCCCAGCCCTGCAGCGAGGCTTCCGGCCGTGACAGATGCAGGCTGATGGCGATGGCCGAGATCGCCAGCGCCAGCGTCACCGCAAACTTCAGGTCGAAGAACGGATTGCGCATCGCAGTCATGACATCCGGCCTGACGCCGAGCTCGGCGACGAACATCGCCACCGAAACCGGCGCCGCTGCGAGCAGCGCCAGCGCCAGCACCAACCCGACCGGACGCGCGCGATGCGCATTGTCGGCAGCGAGGGTACGAATGAGCTGTTCGGTCTCCATTCTCATTGTCCCCGTAGTTTGGCGGTGAGGCTGGCAAGCCCGCGATGCAGCGCCACCCGCACCGCGCCCTCGCTCATCGCGAGTTTCTTCGCCGTGTCCTTGATCGAGGCGCTGTCGACCGCAATCGACTGCAGCACGTCGCGCTGACGCGCCGGCAGCGACTGGAGCTGGGCCGCGACCTCGCTCGCCGGCGCGGTTTCCGCAGCCGGCTCGCCGGGAAGCGACTCGGCGAAATCGTCGATGTTGACGAAAACCCGCCGGCCGCGGCGGCGCAGCGCATCGATCAGCTTGTTGCGGGCGATCGCAAACAGCCATGGCGCGAACGGGGCGTTGGCGTCCCAAGTATGCCGCTTCAGATGCACCGCCAACAGAATGTCCTGCACGATGTCCTCGGATTGATCGATCGGTTGACCTGCGCGCGCCAGACCGCGGCGCGCCGCGGCCCGAAGCACCGGCGTGACGGCCTTCAGCAGGCGATGATACGCCGCACTATCGCCTGCAATGGCCGACCGCATCAGGCCGGTCCACTCGTCCTCACGTTCGCGCACGCGCGCTCCTGCATTGCAATTCGGTCGAACTTTCAATTTGTTACGCCGGAAAGCCGAAATCACGAAATCGTGATAAAGGCCCGTGGCGACCGGAGTCGGCCCCCCGCATTCCGGGAATCGCGACCACGAATTCAGCACCTCGCAGGCTCATAACACCGATCGGTTCCGCTCGCACCCGCCGCACCGATGACATGACGTTTTGCTCGTCCAAGCTGGCGTGCTGCGCACCCGGCACAGCCCCCCGTTGCCCTGCTTTCGCCCGGTCTAGCCCGAAGATTCCCTTTTTTTGCCCCGCTGCGGACACGCCTCGGGGTCTCATTTCGCTCGTTGGGGGCGGGCATATGGGGAGATTGCCAGATGATCATCAAAGCCAGCGGGCGCTCGGCGTTGATCCTCGTTACTGGGCTGTTCGTGTGTTTCGCGGGGCCGTCGCAGGCGGCGCCGGACGCTGACAAGGCGACCGCAAGTACAAGATCCGAAAGCGCCAAGGCGGCGACTTCTGCGAACAGCAAACAGGCCAAACGCAGCGCGCGCTCCTGGAAGAAATACGCGCAGCGGAAATCCAGCAGGGCCGCACTGAAATCCTCGGCGGGCAAAAAGGCGAGCGACGACGCCGACAACAGCGTCGACAGCTCGGCCAAGATCCCGCCTTCAGTTGCCAACGCCAACGCCCAACTGGCATCCACCGAAGCGCCGGCCGACAGCGCCAGGGCGATGTCCGCAAAGGCCAGCACGATCCTGCAGGCTGCCGCGGACAAGCCGGCCGACAGCCAGATGGTCTCCGCCGATCAGCTCAACGACCTCGACCGCGCATTGCAGGAGAGCAGGCCGCCCGCACCAGCCCTGGTGCTGGCCTCGGCCGAGCCGCCCGCCCTGGCCAGCAGCAAGGAAGACTCCACCTGGGACCGGACCTCGCTGATCGGGAAAATCTTCATCGGCTTCGGCGCGCTGCTGACGATGGCCTCCGCCGCGCGCATGTTCATGGCGTGACGCAGCGCCTTGGCGCTGCGCCGCGTCCGGGACACGGACATCACCCCACTTGAAGCGCACCCCGCCAGCGGGCACATTGCCCGCGAAATCAGGCACGGGGTAACCATGAGCACGTTCGAACACATCATCGTCGAAAGCAAAGGCGCGGTCGGCATCATCACGCTGAACCGTCCGAAGATGCTCAACGCGCTGTCTTTTGGCGTGTTCAGGGAGATCGCCGCCGCGGTCGACGATCTCGAGGCCGACGACGGAATCGGATGCATCGTGCTGACCGGCAGCGAAAAGGCCTTCGCCGCGGGCGCCGATATCAAGGAAATGCAGCCGAAGACCTTCATCGACATGTTTTCCAGCGATTTCGCCGCCGTCGGCGGCGACCGCGTCGCCAATTGCCGCAAGCCGACGATTGCCGCCGTCAGCGGCTATGCGCTGGGCGGCGGCTGCGAACTGGCCATGATGTGCGACATCATCATCGCCGCGGACACCGCCAAATTCGGTCAGCCGGAGATCACGCTCGGCACCATTCCCGGCATCGGCGGAACGCAGCGGCTGACGCGCGCGGTCGGCAAATCCAAGGCGATGGACCTCTGCCTCACCGGCCGGATGATGGATGCCGCTGAGGCGGAACGCTCAGGCCTGGTCAGCCGCGTCGTGCCCGCAGACAAATTGATGGCGGAAGCACTGGCGGCAGCGGAAAAGATCGCCGTGATGTCGCGACCGGCGGCGGCCATGGCCAAGGAAGCCATCAACCGCGCCTTCGAGACGCCGCTGTCGGAAGGCATGAACGTCGAGCGCAACCTGTTTCACGCGACCTTCGCGCTGGAGGACCGCTCCGAAGGCATGGCGGCGTTCATCGAGAAGCGCAAGCCGGTGAACAAGAATCGCTGACGCTGTTGCTCATGGCTAGTCCCTATCCCGCCCTGCTCCGCCCCAGCGCCGCGCTGACCAGCGCGCGATAGCCGCGTTCGGTCATACTTGCCGGCCGGTCGAGGCCGAGTCTGGCCAGGCATTCGCGGTCGGCGGCATCGGGATGCCTGGTCAGTCCCTGCCATAACAGTCCGGGCAGTTGCAGCGGCGAACGCTGCGCCTGTTGCAGGATCTGCAGCGCCGGAATCAGCCGCTGCTCTGCGTCGGTGAAGTCGCTGCCGAACGGAAACGTCGGCAGCAGGCCCGCCTCGCGCGCTGGCTTCAAAGCGGCCTTGATGCGCTCCGGAAAATTCTCGCGATGACCGGCCGGAATCTCGAAATTCTTCGGCAGCTTGCCGGCGTCCCTGGCCTTCCGGACGAGCTCGGCCTGGAAGCGGGAGTCGGCCACCGCGAGCATCGCCGCGATGACATCGGCGTCGGATTTTCCCCTGAGATCGGCGACACCGTATTCGGTGACGACGACGTCGCGCAGGTGCCGCGGAATGGTCAAATGGCCATAGCTCCAGCGGATATTCGAATGGGTTCTGAGCTTGCCCTGCCGCGTCGCTTCGATCGTGAGGATGGCGCGTGCGCCGGCAAGCGCGAACGCCTGCGCCACGAAATTATACTGGCCGCCGACGCCGCTGACGACCTGTCCGTTTTCGAGCCCGTCGGAAACGGCAGATCCCATCAGGGTCGCCATCATCGCATTGTTGACGAAGCGGGCGTCGACGCGGGCGCGCCGCTTGCCGGCCTCATCGCCATAGAGCTCGTTGGTGAAGGACACCGGCATCATCTGGATCCGGGCGGCCTGATCCGGCGTCATCTCCCGCAACGCGCGATAAAAAGCCTTCGGCCCGAGAAAGAACGCGCCGTGCAGGATCACGCCGTCGACCTCGCGCTTGAGAATGCCGGCCTCGAGCAGACCGATGAACGCCTCGGTCAGCATTTCGCTGACGCCATAGAGACCCTTTTCGAACGATGCGGTTTCCAGCGCCGCAAGCTGCTCCACTCCAGGCGCCAGCCGCGTCATGATCTCGCGATACTGCGCGCTGCCGCGGTGGCGCATGATCAGCCCTTGCGCCAGCGCGTCGCCGATCTGGCCGATGCCGATCTGCAGGCTGCCGCCGTCGCGCACGAGGCCCGCGGTATGCAGCCCGATGGCGTATCTGGTGTCGTTGATCGGCTCCGACGGCGGGGCAAACAGCGGAAAATCGGTCTCGGGACTATCCAGCACCGCATCGAATTCCTCGGCCGGCAGGTCGCCCGCGCCCGGCATGAACGGCAGTTCGGAATTGACCTGCCCGAACACCTTGAACGATGCGCGGCCCTCGGCGCGGGCGCGCAGCAGATCCAGCGAGGTATCGGTATTGCAGCTCAGGCTGTAGCGCGTCTCGCCATCGACAATGCGCTTTGCCACCAATTGCATGACGACGTTGAGCCCGCGGGCCAGAAGATAGGACGACGCGTGGGTGTAGTTGGCAGAAATATAGTGCTGCTGCGCCAGCGGCACATGCAGCCATTTTCCCGCCAGGAAGAAGAACTCGAACACCCTTATATTGGGCGGCAGCGCATCCGCATGCAGCGCGTCGGCATAGGCGAGATCGGGATAGCCGCCGAACAGGCGGTCGATGACGGGCGCGATGAAGCGCTGCTCCAGCAGGTTCTTCGGCTTCGGCTTCTCCAATGTCAGCGCGGTGAAAATCGTCAGGCTGATCGCACGGTCGGCGGCGGCGCGCGCGTAGAGCGCATTGATGATGTGGTTGGCCTTGCCGAGGCCGAGCGGCAAGCCGACGACGAGGTTGCCGCCCACCTCGCGGATGATCTCCTCCGCGATATCATCGGGGTGGGTGAATGTCTTCGGCATCCATATTC
>JBAQER010000892.1:0-3955 GCA_049286845.1 Bradyrhizobium sp. | reverse complement strand
CGGCGGCGCCGAGCGCGCCGGCCAGCAATGGCGCGATCACGAGCGCGGGCCAGAAGCCGAACCAGCGGCTGATCTGAAATCCGAAGAATGCGCCGATCATGTAGAAGCTGGCATGCGCGAAGTTGAGCACGCCGAGCATGCTGAAAATGACGGTGAGGCCGCTCGCCATCAAGAACAGCAGCATGCCGAACAGCACACCATTGAGCGTGGAAATGACTATCAGTTCAAGCACGACGAGACACCCGCGATGAGAAGAGTCGCATTCGCCCCGGCGGTGGGCCGGGGCGAATGCGGCCTTGCGTATCGATCAGCTGATCTGGCAGGCGGCCTGCCAAAACCAGTTTGCGCGACCGCGCAATCTCACTTCGGCCGTTCCATCTTGCAGGTTGTCGGCAGCATGGTCTGGGCAGTTTCGATCTTGGCGATACCCTTCCAGCCCCAGCCGGTCTTTTCCTCGTCGAACGGCTCTTTTTTGGTCAGATCGCCCAGCGTCGCAATATACATCGGCTGGAAGAACTGATGGTCGTCCTTGCGCATGATGCCCTTGCCACCGTTGAAGACGTCAAACTCCGTGCCTTCGAGCGCGGCCCCGATCTTGACCGGTTCGAGCGACTTGGCCTTTTCGGTCGCAGCAGCCAGCATTCGCATCTGGTTGACGGCGCGCGGATAGAACAAGCTGAAGTCATACTTCGCGCGCAGCGCCTTTTCGAAAGCCATCGACGAGGGGTGGTCGATATTTGCGAATCCCTCGCTGATCTGGAACACTTGGTTGTTCAGGTTAGCCTGCTTGACCGCAGTCGGACCGCCGGTACCGCCGGCATAATACGTGTACCAGTTCACCTTCAATCCGGCGTCAGCCGCAGCTTTCAGCAGCAGGGCGAAATCCTGGCCCCAGTTGCCGGTAATAACGCTGTCGGCGCCCGAGGCCTTGATCTTGGCAATATACGGCGCAAAGTCCGTGATCTTGAGCAGCGGATGCAGTTCGTTGCCGACGATCTCGATGTCCGGACGCTTGGCGGCGAGCATCTTCTTGGCGGCCGAGCGAACGGATTCGCCGAACGAGTAATCCTGGTTGATCAGATAGAGCTTCTTGATCGACGGCGTGCCCTTCATGTAATTGGTGAGCGCTTCCATCTTGATGTCGGAGTTCGCGTCCCAGCGGAAATGCCAGAAATTGCACTTTTCGTTGGTGAGAACCGGATCGACCGCGGCGTAGTTGAAGTACAGAACTTCCTTGCCGGGATTGCGCTCGTTGTATTTCGAAACGAAATCGGTCAGCGCGCCGGCAACAGATGAACCGTTGCCCTGCGTCAGGATCCGGATGCCTGCATCGATGGCCTTCTGGGCCTGGATCAGACTCTCCTGCGGATTGGTCTTGTTGTCGAAAGCCACGATCTCGACCTTCTTGCCAAGAAGACCGCCCTTGGCGTTCAACTCTTCGGCGATGAACTGAAAGGTCTTCAGGCCAATTTCGCCAATGCTGGCGCCGCCGCCCGACAACGGGTCGATATAGGCGATCTTGACTGTCTCCTGCGCCATCGCCGGCACGCCGAACATTGGCAGTGCGAAGGCCGCGGCCATCATTAATTTGCGCATGTCATTCTCCCTTTATTGGTTTTCTTGGGTATTGGCCGGGTTCGGATGCCGGTCACAGGCCTCATATCGTTCGATCATGGTCCAAGGCTCCATAACCCGAAAGTCCGACGACGCCTAGCCTGTAACCGCCCCTTCGATCCTTATTTGCTTGAATGAAGGGGGACATGATAGGTGTTTGGGCTGCCCGGCCTGCGTCCATGGGACCGAGAGTTAAAGGCCGGTCCAGCGCAATTTTTGCGGTCTGTCAGTCGTCCGGCTGCTCTTGGGCAGGTCCGGGCGCGTTGTTGGGGTGAACATGGCGGTTCAGGACTCGAAGCGGCGCGTTGCGCTGATCACCGGCGTCACCGGCCAGGACGGCGCCTATCTCGCCGAATATCTGCTCGGCCTCGGCTATACCGTGCACGGCATCAAGCGGCGATCGTCCTCGTTCAACACCGCGCGCATCGACCCCCTCTATGAAGACCCGCACCACGGCACCGTGCCGTTCCTGCTGCACTACGGCGACATGACGGAGTCCCCCAATGAGATCCGGCTGATGCAGCAGATCAGGCCGACCGAGATCTACAATCTCGCGGCGCAGAGCCATGTCGGCGTCAGCTTCGAGAGTCCGGAATATACCGCCAATGCCGACGCGATCGGCGTGCTGCGCCTGCTCGAAGCCATCCGGATTCTCGGCATGGAAAAGGAGACGCGGTTCTATCAAGCGTCCACCTCGGAGCTGTACGGCCTGGTCCAGGAGGTTCCGCAGAAGGAAACCACCCCGTTCTATCCGCGCTCGCCCTACGGCGTCGCCAAGCTGTACGGCTACTGGATCACGGTGAACTACCGCGAGGCCTACGGCATGTTCGCCTCGAACGGCATCCTGTTCAATCATGAAAGCCCGATCCGCGGCGAGACCTTCGTGACGCGCAAGATCACGCGTGGCGTCGCCCGGATCGAGACCGGCCTGGAAGAAGCGCTTTATCTCGGAAATCTCGAGGCCAAGCGCGACTGGGGCCATGCCAAGGATTATATCGAGGGCATGTACCGGATATTGCAGGCGGAGGCGCCCGACGACTTCGTGCTGGCGACCGGAGAGACCCATTCGGTGCGCGAATTCATCGAACTGGCTTTCGCCGAAATCGGCCGCACCATCGAATGGCGCGGCAAGGGCGTCGATGAAACCGGCGTCGACCGCAAATCCGGCAAGACCGTCGTGCGTATCGATCCGACTTACTTTCGTCCCACGGAAGTCGATCTCCTGATCGGTGACGCCAGCAAGGCGCGCGAGAAGCTGGGCTGGAAGCCGAAGACGATGTTCGCCCAGCTCGTCAAGGAAATGGTGGCGGGCGACCTTGCGATTGCCCGGCGGGAGGTTGCCAATGGCAAGAATCCCGTTTGAGCTGAAGGGCAAGACCGTTTTCGTCGCCGGGCATCGCGGGATGGTCGGCGGCGCGCTGGTGCGCCGGCTCGAACAGGAAGACGTCCGGCTGCTGACGATCGGGCGCAGCGAGGTCGATCTGCGCGATCAGGCCGCGGTGTTCGGCTGGTTCGCGAAGCAGCGTCCGCAGGCTGTGTTCCTGGCGGCGGCGAAGGTCGGCGGCATCGTCGCCAACAACACGCTGCGCGCCGAATTCATCTACGACAATCTGATTATCGCTGCCAATGTGATCCACGCCGCGCATATCAATGGCGCCGAGAAGCTGATGTTTCTCGGCTCGTCCTGCATCTATCCAAAGCTGGCGCCGCAGCCGCTGCGCGAAGATTCCATGCTGACCGGGCCGCTCGAGCCGACCAACGAGCCCTATGCCATCGCCAAGATCGCCGGCATCAAGATGGTCGAAGCCTATCGCAGCCAGTATGGCTCCGACTTCATCAATGTGATGCCGACCAATCTGTACGGGCGCGGCGACAATTATCATCCGGAATACAGCCACGTCGTCGCCGCATTGATCCGCCGGTTTCACGAAGCGAAGGTTGCCGGCGTCGGCAATGTGGTGGTCTGGGGCACCGGCACGCCGCGGCGGGAGTTCCTCTATGTTGACGACATGGCGGACGCCTGTGTCCACCTGATGAAGAGCTATTCCGGCGACGAACTGGTCAATATCGGCACCGGCGAGGACATCACCATCGCCGAATTCGCGCGTGTGGTCGCCGCGACGGTCGGATATGCCGGCGAAATCAGCTTCGACGCCTCGAAACCCGACGGCACGCCGCGCAAGTTGCTCGACGTCAGCCGCCTCACCAAACTGGGCTGGCGCGCCCGTACCTCGCTCGAGGACGGCATCCGGCTCGCCTATCAGGCGTATTTGAGCGAGTTGAAATGATCGACCCTCCGGGCAAGTGTCGTTTATCCAGCTTGTAAGATGCGCCCGGCCGC
>JBAQER010000891.1:0-2977 GCA_049286845.1 Bradyrhizobium sp. | reverse complement strand
AGGGCCATTGACACCTTCGAATGACTCTGTCGTGCCAAGCGCATTTCTGAGCGCCTCGCGATCGGTTGAACCCGCACGCCGCACACCGTCAGCGACAAGCTGCATAGCATCGTACCCAAGCGCACTGTAGGGCGGCGGAAACTGGCCGTTATTCTCGCGCCTAAAGTCTTCAATGAATTTTACTACCGCCGGCCGAGTGTCATTTCCATTAAAGA
The DNA here is from genome assembly GCA_049286845.1 of Bradyrhizobium sp. Lineage (GTDB taxonomy): Bacteria > Pseudomonadota > Alphaproteobacteria > Rhizobiales > Xanthobacteraceae > Bradyrhizobium. The sequence goes on along the minus strand of JBAQER010000891.1, from coordinate 2,762 downwards.
GCGCAAATGTCATGACACCTTCCGCAGCACTCCCGAGCGCTCCGATCCGGGGGTCATTCATCCCGCCGCCACCTATAATCTTTGCATTGATACCAAGCGCTCGACATTGGGTAATGATGAGAGTGACTTCATCCGTAGTGCCCGCAACCCATAGCAGATCGGGCTTCTGCGCCGCAATGCGAGTCAGTTGCAAGGTGAAATTCTGATCACCGGTGGTGAACGCCTCAACACCTAGCACTGGCATGCCAGCTTTAACAGCGCCGGCCTTCACGATTTCCATCTCAGCTACTGCAAAATTCGCTCCATTATCGTAGAGAATTGCTACGTTTTGCAGTCCCTTTTCCTTGAGCTGGGGCAAAATCTTGCCAACCGAATTGCTGAGAACGAGATTGGTTCGGAAGGAATAGGGACTGAACTTTGGAACTGGAACAGTTGCACCAATAGCGAAGAAGGGAAGTTTCGCCTCGTTTGACGCGGGATCGAGTGCCACGAACTCCGGCGAGGAGATGGACATCGCTGCGATAATATCGGGCTGGGCTGCATACTTCCGATAAATCGCTACGGCCTTTGCCCTATCTCCGCCAGTGTCGTCATAAACGACACGGAACGTTTTTCCAAGGACACCCCCGGCCTTGTTTATTTGTTTGACTGCGAGATCGATGCCAGATTTTGCATCCGTACCGTAAGACGCGAATGGCCCGCTCACAACGAGAGCGGCGCCGATGACGATATCCTTTTGTGATTGCCCCCACGAGGGACCCACAGCGGCTATAGTGCAAAGCACCGCGCCGAGAAATGTTTGAGTTTTTTGCACGCGTTTCTCCCCTCTAATAAGCGAACGAACGATGCATTATATTTTACTTATGGTCAAGGCTTCCATCTTAGCCCCGCGCTTTTACGCTATTTTCGGGAAAGTTAGCGGATTTCTCCTATTAGCTCGTCTTGCCGCCCCAAAAAAAATGTATTATATACTTTTGGGCTGGGGTCGCCGTTCCAGTTAAGCGATCAGCCGAAAATGATTTCTAGCCCGTGGAGAGATGTCCCGTGAAAATGACTGCTGCAATCTTGTATGAACAGTTCCAGCCGCGACCGTACGTCGTCAGCCAGCCGCTAGTCATCGACGAGGTGGACATTGATGGCCCAGGCCCCGGTGAGGTTCTTATCGAAGTCCGGGCCGCCGGTATTTGTCACACCGACCTCTCAACCGTGGATGGGGTGCGACCCAGAAAATTGCCGGTTATTCCAGGGCATGAAGTTGCCGGTATTGTTCGCGATATTGGCGAGGGAGTAACGTCGCTTCAAGCGGGCGACCATGTCGTCGGCGTTGTCGTGACAACTTGCGGAAAATGCCAGTATTGTTTCGGTGGCCGTCCAAATCTATGCGAAGCGACAAAGTCTGCGAGAGCCAATGGCACCTTGCAGTCAGGAGCCCGACGCATTCACCTTCGTTGCGAAGATCTGAATCATTTCTCAGGAATATCGGCTTTCGCTCAATATGCAGTGTGTGCGGAGAGCTCTCTTGTTCGAATTGAGAAAAATGTTTCGTTGGAGGTTGCTGCCCTTTTTGGATGTGCAGTGATGACTGGCGTCGGCGCCGTCATGAATACCGCCAAGGTTCCTGCAGGTGTCAGCGCCGCGGTCGTCGGCTTAGGCGGGGTGGGTCTGAGCGCCCTCTTGGGGCTTGTAGCCTCCGGGGCCTATCCTATCGTGGCCGTGGATTCCCAGCAGTCCAAATGCGACTTGGCGCGGACCCTTGGTGCCACTCACGCCGTTTTAGCAACGAGCAATTGTGTCGAAGAAGTCCGCGATATCACAGGCGGCGGGGTTGAATACGCATTTGAGATGGCGGGTTCCATTCCGGCAATGACAACTGCTCTCGCTATTACAAGACGAGGCGGGACGACGACAAGTGCAGGCCTCCCCGCTACCGACAAGCTAATCTCGTTCCGCCACGCTGAATTTGTAACTGACGAACGCACGATCAAGGCAAGTTACATGGGTAGTTGTGTGCCGCGGCGCGATGTCCCAAAGTACCTCGAATTGTACAGGGTCGGGCGACTACCGATTGATCGCCTTCAGAGTGGCACGATTAGGTTCCATCAACTAAATGAAGCAATGGATCTTCTCGCGGACGGCGGGACAGTTCGTCAGGTTTTACTTCCCCATGCCAAAGGCTAGTAATTGAATCGAGTGCCGAGGTTTGCGGAGGTGAAGAAGCTTTCACGATTGCTTTCAAACTGCAGTTGCCTCGGTGCACTCGTCTTCAACAAGATGAAGAAGCTCTCTCCTTCAATTACCGTGCGGCTGGCTCGTTGCCGTGGCGTGCGGTTGGCCGCTTTTAAAGCTGAAAGCAACGCGCGATACCTGCGCGGTTCGCGACGGCGATCGGGGCTGGCGCGGGGCGTAGCTGAGCGCGCCGCCGGCGTCGCCACCTCGATCCGGCGCAAATGCGGACGCACCGCAAGATCAGCCATGATGTTGATCTCGCAAACGCGATTTCCACGTCGGACAATCGCTTCAGCAGATCGACGCGGGTTATCGTCGCAAAGCTGTCGCCGACGGTCTTGTCTGTGAGTGCGCGCTCAAACCCTGAAAAATGTCCGGATCGACCGGTGCAGGCACCGTCGAAGCTTCACTAGTACTACTGCGTCACAAACGTCTGCGTTGTAGGTTTCTCTGAATTGGAGCCGCGCAGCATGGGCATCTCGACAGTCTGCTGACGAGCGCTACGATCAAGCGTCGGCGCATGGTCGCGATCGAGT
>JBAQER010000890.1:0-2808 GCA_049286845.1 Bradyrhizobium sp. | reverse complement strand
GAACAGCACCGAGACGACATACAGCCCCGCCGCCACCAGAATGATCGCCGGGCCAGAGGGAATGCGGGTCTGGAACGACAGCACCAGCCCCGCATAGCCGGAGACGACAGCGCTCGCGACCGCGATGCAGATCATGCCGGTGATGTCGCGCGACCAGAACCGCGCGATGCCGGCAGGCAGGATCATCAGCCCGACCGCGAGCAGGGTGCCGAGCGCGTGAAAGCCGTTGACCAGGTTGACGACGACCAGCGCGAGAAACGCCAGATGCGCCGGCGCACCGGCGCGGCTGACGGTGCGCAGGAACACGGGATCGACGCATTCGATCACCAGCGGGCGATAGATCACCGCCAGCACCACGAGCGTGATGGTGGCGTTGAAGGCGATCACCAGCAAGGTCTGGTCGTCCATCGCGAGGATATTGCCAAACAGCACGTGCAGCAGGTCGATATTGGTGCCCTTGATCGAGACAATAGTCACGCCGAGCGCCAGCGACACCAGGTAGAAGGTCGCCAGCGAGGCGTCTTCCTTCAATTCGGTGGTGCGCGCGACCACGCCTGCCAGGATCGCCACGGTGAAGCCCGCGATCATGCCGCCGAACGTCATCGCGAACAGATTGAGGCCCGACAGCAAAAAGCCGATCGCCGCCCCCGGCAGGATGGCATGCGCCATGGCGTCGCCGACCAGGCTCATCCGCCGCAGCATCAGGAACACGCCGATCGGCGCGGCGCCCAGTGCAAGCGCGATCACCGCCGCCAGCGCCCGGCGCATGAATTCGAATTCGGTGAAAGGCGCGATCAGCGCGTCATAAATCGCCACGGTCAGGCCGCCCGCGACGGCATGTCGTCGACGGCGCAAGCTGGCGCGCTGTCGTCGAACGCTTCGCACATCCGGCGGGCCTCGCTCAGATTCGCCGCGGTCAGCACCTCGGCGGTCGGGCCCCACGCCACCGGGCAGCGCGCCAGCAGCAGGGTTTCCGGAAAATGGGCGCGCACCAGATCCATGTCGTGCAGCGCCGCCAGCACCGTGCGCCCCTCGGCGTGCCAGCGCCGCACCAGATCGAGCAGGTCGGCCGAAGTCTTGGCGTCGATGGCGTTGAATGGCTCGTCGAGCACGATCAGCCGCGCGTCCTGCAGCAGCACCCGCGCGAACAGCATGCGCTGCATCTGCCCGCCCGACAGCGTGCCGATCGGGCGGTTCTCGAAACCGTTGAGGCCGACGGCGGCGAGCGCTTGCGCAATCTTGTCGCGCGCCGATTTGCCCATGCCGCCGAAGAATCCGGTGCTGCGCCACAGCCCGGTGCCGACGAAATCGTACACCGAGATCGGAAAGCTGCGGTCGATATCGGCGGTCTGCGGCAGATAGGCGATGTCGCGGACGTTTAGATTGCCAAGGGAGATCGAGCCCGCCAGCGGCTTGAGGATGCCGACCAGCCCTCGAAACAGCGTCGACTTGCCGGCACCGTTGGGACCGACGAGCGCGAGCAACGCGCCGGATGCGACCTCGCCGTCGAGGTGGTGCACGGCCGGATGCCGGTCATAGCCCAGCGTGACGTCGCGGAATTGCAGTTGCGCGGCCATGCTCACCTCATCGCCAACAGCACGACGGCCCACAGGCACGCGCTGACCGCGAGCGCAGCCCCAAGCCGCGCCACCACGGTCATGCGCAGGATCGACCAGGGCGCTGCCTGCGCCGGATGCGGGGACGCCGGCCCATGGCTGTGGGCGTGGTGATGGCCATGGTCATGGCTGTGGGAATGGGAAGGAACCATGGCGAAATGTTATATTATAACATTTCCCAAGTCCATCATTTGAAGGATTCCAGCCGCGATAGACGCCAATCCTTGGGCTCTTGCCCGATTCGCTTCGTTTCGTTGCAGCGGAGGAAGGCCCGGCAACAAGGCCAATGTCATTTCTCATATAAACATAGACGGCAGATTCATCGCAAAAACGGCCGAGGTTCAGAACTGACTTCATAACAAATCCCCTTGTAAATTGGGGATAACCTGATGGAATGGGCGTACCGCCTTTTGATATAGGATAGAATGTCTCAATCAGGACAGGACGGGAACGGATCAATCATAATCATTGCGCGGGGACCGAAACGGCCCTATAATTAATCCATGAACAGCCTCGTCTCAATCAATGCCGACAGTCTGCGCAACCGTCATAAGCGGCTGCTTGACGATATCGCGCGCCTTCAGAAGGAGGCGGACGAGCTTGGCAATTTCATACGGAACCTAGAACGTTTCACAGAGAAGCCGCCGGACAAGAAGGAAACAAGCGGCGAGAAGGTGCCGCGCCCCGAGGGAATACCGTCCACCTTCGAGATGGTCGATATGATCCTCAAGAGCGCAGAGAAGGAAGGGAAAGCAAGTCTGACGAGCCGGGAGTTAATGGACGAGATTAGAGCCAAGTACTGGCCCGGCGTCAAAAACAGCCAAATCCTTCCCTCCATTTTCGGCTTCAGGGGCAAGCGCCTGATCCGAGAAGGCGACAGGTGGAAAAGGATGAAGAAATAGAAACGGCGGCACAAGGGCCGCCGTCTGAGACAGGACGTGGTGTAAGAAACACAGCTTGGTTTCTAAGGGACCGGTCTAGGGCACCCGCCAAGAAACTGCCGGTATCAAGTCCGGTCGTCCTACCTTCCTAGCCCCAAGAGTATGGGGATGTAGAGCCTCCCGCCGTGACCCTTTGCCGAGGGCGCGTAGGTGGGGTGCAGTAACCGCCCTCAAGGTATGAGGGATTGGAGCCAACACGACCGACCGAACCATTGGCATCGGGGAGGCGGTCGTGAAGGTGCCTGTAGAAT
>JBAQER010000889.1:0-6716 GCA_049286845.1 Bradyrhizobium sp. | reverse complement strand
CCGGCCGGAACCGATCTTTCGGCATACAGTGCAACGCTCCTGAAGCGCTTTTCGAATCCGGCCCTGCATCATCATAACGCGCAGATTGCGATGGATGGATCGCAGAAGCTTCCGCAGCGACTGCTCGGAACGTTGCGCGACCGCTTGATGCTGGGCCTGCCGATCGAGACGCATGCGCTCGCGGTGGCGGGCTGGATGCGCTACGTCACGGGCGTGGACGAACAAGGCCGGGAGATCGATGTGCGCGACCCGATTGCGCCGGAACTGGCGGCCGCAGCAAGGATGGCCGGTCCGGTTGCAGACCGGCTGGCCCCCGCGCTGCTGGACCTCAGCCCGGTGTTCGGCACGCTGGGAGCCGATCCGCGCGTGCGCAAGGCAATCACCGATGCGCTCGTAAGGCTTTACGATTTGGGTGCATCCCGGGCCGTGCAGGCGTGAAGGCCAGTCGCGGACCTTGATCCCAATCAACAATCCGGGCCCGGTCGTCAGCTAGGCTTTTTTGTTCAAAGCCATGAGCAGCCCGGAGCCAACGCAAAATGAACAAGCAGCTCGGAACTGCTGCAACCGAAGGCAAGGAAGCTTTGCCGCCTCCGCCGGGTGAACAGCCGGTGAGGCAACCGCCGGCGCCACGCCGCTTTGCGGCCCGGCGTGGCATTGTCATTGCGATCGCGGTGCTGCTGCTTGCTGCTGCCGGCGGCGCCTGGTGGTCGATCGGCAGCAGCGACACGGTCCGGTACCAGACGGCGCCGGTGACGACCGGCAGGATCGCCCGCGGCGTCAATGCCACCGGCACTGTCAATCCGGAACTGACGATCATCGTCGGAACCTATGTGTCCGGCGTCATCCAGGAGTTGCACTGCGATTACAACACCGAGGTGAAGCGCGGACAAATCTGCGCCAGGATCGACGGACGCCCGTACCAGAGCATTGTCGATCAGGCGAGGGCCAATCTCGCCGTCGCACGAGCCCAGCTGGAGAAGGACAAGGCATCGCTGGAATACGCCAGGCTGGCGTTCGATCGCATGGCGTCGCTGGTCAAGACCAATGCCGTATCGAAGGATGCCTACGACAACGCCCACAGCACATACGACCAGGCCGTCGCCCAGATCACGTTTGACGAAGCCACGATTCAGCAGCGTCAGGCCGTTCTCGACGCGGCGCAGGTCAATCTCGACTACACCAAAATCATCTCGCCGGTGGATGGCACCGTGGTTTCGCGCAACGTCACCATCGGACAGACCGTCGCCGCCAGTTTCCAGACTCCCACCCTGTTCCTGATCGCAACCGACCTGACCAAAATGCAGGTCGACGCCAATGTCAGCGAGAGCGACATCGGCGGCATCAAGCAGGGCAACAAGGCGACCTTCACCGTCGACGCCTATCCCAAACGTGCATTCGACGGCACCGTGACCCAGGTTCGCCAGTCCCCGCAAACCGTGCAGAACGTCGTCACCTACGACGTCGTGGTCAGCGTCAATAATTCGGATCTGGCACTCAAGCCGGGCCTGACTGCCGCAACGCGGATCCTGATCGATCAGCGCAATGACGTGCTCCGTATTCCGAATCAGGCGTTGCGCTATGTCCCGGCCGGAGGCGTGGTTCGCGAGGCGGGACCGGCGCGTGTCTGGGTGCTCCGCGACGGGGTTCCGACGCCGGTTCAGGTGACCACCGGTCTCGACGACGACGAATTGACGGAGGTGGCCAAGGGCGACCTCAAGCCGGGCGACAAGGTGATCGTCGGCGAAGCGCGCAATAATTCGGGCAGTGCGCGTTCCGGCGTGCCGCGACCGCGACTCTGATTGCAGCGACGACGAAGCGGCGATGGACTGAAATGGCGGAGCCGGTCATCAGAATCGAAGGAGTATCGCGGACATATCATGTCGGCGATATCGACGTTCATGCGCTTCGCGACGTCAGCCTGACGGTCGAACGCGGCGAGTTCATCGCCATCATGGGCGCTTCCGGATCGGGCACGTCGACGCTGATGTCGATCCTCGGCTGCCTCGACCGGCCGAGCGGCGGCCATTACTGGTTCGAAGGCATCGACGTGGCGCAGCTTGCCGAGCCCGACCTCGCGGGCCTGCGCAGCGAGCGGCTGGGTTTCGTATTCCAGAGCTTCAACCTGCTGCCGCGCACCAGCGCCATCGACAACGTCGCCCTGCCGCTGCTGTATGCGATGTCCGCCCAGGGCCATGCGCGGGTGCGCTTCGAGCGGGCGCGCACTGTACTGGACCAGCTCGGGCTGCGCGACCGCGAGCGCAACACGCCCGGCCAGCTCTCCGGCGGGCAGCAGCAGCGCGTCGCCATCGCGCGGGCGCTGATCAACCGGCCGAGCCTGCTGCTGGCGGACGAGCCGACCGGCAATCTCGATACCCGCAACTCCCATGAGATCATGCAGACGCTGAGTTCGCTCAACCGCGAACAGGGCGTCACCATCATCGTGGTGACCCACGAGTCTGACGTTGCGGCCTTTGCGGATCGCGTGCTGACCATGCGCGACGGCCAGATCATCTCGGACGTGAAAAAAGCCAGGCCGGTGACGGCCGCCGGGCCGGAAGGCGCTGCCGGATCCGCCGCTGTGAAACCGCCGCTGCCCTCCCCGGCCGCGGCGCCGCCATCCTTTGCCGGATCGTCCGGCGCGTCATGGCCGTTCGCCTGGATGGTGATGACGGCGGCGGCGGAGGCGATCTGGCGCAACAAGATGCGTTCGGCGCTGACCATGCTCGGGGTCTTCATCGGCGTCGCTGCCCTGATCGTGATGGTGTCGGTCGGCCAGGGCGCCAACGAGGCCGTGCGCAAGGAGATCGCAAGGCTCGGAACCAACCTCGTGGTGATCGTGCCGGGCGCCGCCACCCGCGGAGGCGCCCGCGGCGGATTCGGCAGCGCATCGACACTGACAGTTGCCGACGTCCGCGCGATTCTGCAGGAAGCGACCGCCGTCGGCGAGGTGGGCTATCTGATCCGCCAGTCCGGCCAGATCCGGTTTGCCAGCCAGAACTGGACCACCGGCATCCAGGGCGTGAGCTTCAACTACCCTCCGATGACGAACTGGCGGATCGCCTCCGGGCGGGCGATCACGGCGGAGGACGAACGAAGCGCCGGGCTTGTCGTCATCCTTGGAGAGACCGTGCGCCGGGAATTGTTCGGCGCCTCCCAGAACCCGATCGGCGCCCTGGTCCAGGTCAAGGGCGTCTCGCTGCGGGTGATCGGGGTTCTCGAATCAAAGGGACAGACATCCTTTGGACAGGACCAGGACGATCTGATCATGGTTCCGTTCACGACCGCCGAGCGCAAGATCATCGGCGTTGCAGCGCCAAGCCAGCAAACGCCCATCAGCTGGATTTATCCGACGCCGCCCAATCCTTACGGGCTGCAACCGCGCTTGACCGGATTTGTGAACCAGATCTACGTCCAGGCGGTGGACCAGAACGCCATTCAGGCTGCCATCAACCAGTCCACCGACATCCTGGCGCGCCGCCACCGCGTCCGGCCGGGCACGCCGAATGATTTCTCGGTCCGCAACCTCAGCCAGATCGCCGAGACCGCCGAGGGCAGCAGCCGCATCATGGCGCTCCTGCTGGCGGCGGTGGCGTCGATATCGCTTGTCGTCGGCGGCATCGGCATCATGAACATCCTGCTGGTTTCGGTGACGGAGCGAACCCGTGAAATCGGGCTGCGGATGGCGATCGGCGCCCGCCGGCTGCACGTGCTGCTGCAGTTTCTGGCCGAGGCGGTATTCATAAGCGTCAGCGGCGGCATCGTCGGAATTGTCATCGGCGCGGCGCTTTCGGTCGCCGTTTCGGCCATCACCGGATGGCCGGCGCCGATATCGATAACGGCGATTGCCGGCGGATTCCTGTTTTCGGCGGCGGTCGGCATCTTCTTTGGCTATTATCCGGCGCGCAAGGCCGCCCGGCTCGATCCGATCGAGGCGCTGCGCTATGAGTGAGGAAGCGGCTTGACCTTGCTCAATGTCCGCCAAATCCGGGCTGATTTACTGGCGTCATGGCAAACTATATCAGGTCCTTTCTCGAAATCGGATTGAACGATGTCGGGCTGGTCGGCGGCAAGACCGCCTCGCTCGGCGAACTCTATTCGACGCTCGCCTCGCAAGGCGTCGCCGTGCCCAATGGCTTTGCCATTACGGCCGACGCCTATCGCGATGCGCTGACGCAGCCCGGCGTCGCGGAGGAGTTGCATCGCCTGCTCGACGGCCTCGACAAGCGCAAGATCAAGCAGCTGGCGGCCACCGCCGCCAAGGCCCGCGCCGTCATCTACAAGGCAATGGATGCCGCGCCGATCCGCGACCAGATCGTGGAGGCGTACCGGCAGCTGGAACGGGAGGCCGGGAAAGGCGTCGCCGTCGCGGTGCGCAGTTCGGCGACGGCGGAAGATCTGCCGACCGCGAGCTTTGCCGGCCAACACGAAAGCTTCCTCAATGTGCGCGGCGCGAAGGATTTGTTCGAAGCCTGCCGGCGCTGCTTTGCCTCGATCTTCACCGATCGCGCGATTTCCTACCGCATCGACAACGGCTTCGACCACTTCAAAGTCTTCCTCTCCGTTGCCGTCATGAAGATGGTCCGCTCGGATATCGGAGCCAGCGGCGTGATCTTCACGCTCGATACCGAATCCGGATTTCGCGATGTGGTGTTCGTCACCGGCTGTTACGGCCTCGGCGAAACCATCGTCCAGGGTCAGGTCGATCCCGATGAATTCTATGTTCACAAGCCGACGCTTGCAAAAGGCTTTCGCCGTGTGCTGCGGCGGCGGCTCGGCGGCAAGCAGATCCGCATGATCTACGGCAAGCGCGGCGGCAGCCATGCGACGCTGACCCGCAAAGTGTCGGACGCCGAGCGGCGGAAATTCTGCATCTCCGATGCGGAGGTGCTGAATCTGGCCGACTTTGCGGTCCGGATCGAGGCGCATTATTCGAAGCATGCCGGCAGGCCGATGCCGATGGATATCGAATGGGCCAAGGACGGCGCCGACGGCAAGCTCTACATCATTCAGGCGCGGCCCGAGACGGTGGCCTCGCAGCGTTCGGCCGATGTCTTCGAAACCTACGCGCTGAAGGGGCGCGCCGCCGTCGTCGTCACCGGCCGCGCGGTCGGCGAAAAGATCGCCGCCGGCCGCACGCGCCGCATTGCGACCGCGCGGGACCTCTCCGCTTTCAAGCCGGGCGAGATCCTGGTGGCGCCGGCGACCAGTCCGGACTGGGAGCCGATCATGAAGATCGCGGGCGGCATCATCACCGACAAGGGCGGCCGCACCTGCCATGCGGCCATCGTGGCGCGCGAGCTGGGCATTCCCGCCGTGGTCGGCGCGACGCACGCCACCGAGAAGCTCAAGACCGGGACCAATGTCACGATCTCCTGCGCCGAAGGCGACATCGGCAGCGTCTATCAGGGAACGGTGGCTTTCGACGTCACCCGAACGCCCGCCAGCGAGCTCAAGCAGCCGCGCACGCCGATCATGGTCAATGTCGGCACCCCCGAAATGGCGTTCCGGACAGCGATGCAGCCGCAATCAGGCGTCGGCCTCGCCCGCATGGAGTTCATCATCAGCGAGCATATCGGCGTGCACCCCATGGCGCTGCTTAAGCCGGAGAAGATTGCCTCGGCCAAGGCGCGGGCGGCGATCGCCCGTCTGGTCGAAGGCTACAAGACCCCATCCGATTTCTTCATTCAGAGGCTTTCGGAAGGCGTCGGCACCATTGCCGCGGCGTTCTATCCGAAGCCGGTGATCGTGCGTCTGTCCGACTTCAAGACCAATGAATATGCCAGCCTGCTCGGCGGCGAGGCGTTCGAGCCCAAGGAAGAGAACCCGATGCTGGGGTTCCGGGGTGCTTCCCGTTACAGCCATCCGGCCTACGCGGAAGGGTTTGCGCTGGAATGCACTGCGCTGCGCCGGGTGCGCGAAGAGATGGGTCTTTCCAATCTGCGCATCATGGTGCCGTTCTGCCGGACCGTCGAGGAAGGCAAGCGCGTGATGGCGACGATGGCGGCCAATGGCCTCAAGCGCGGCGAGAACGGGCTGGAGATCTTCGTGATGTGCGAGATCCCGAACAACGTCATTCAGATCGACGCATTCTCGCAATTGTTCGACGGCTTTTCGATCGGCTCCAACGATCTCACCCAGCTGACGCTGGGGGTCGACCGCGATTCCGATATCGTCGCCTTCGATTTCGACGAACGCGATCCCGGCATGCTGGAGATGTTCAGACTGGCGGTGACCGGCGCCAAGCGCAACGGGCGGCACGTCGGCATCTGCGGCGAAGCGCCGGCGAATTACCCGGAGATCGCGCGTTATCTGACCCAGCTCGGCATCGATTCGATCAGCGTCAATCCATCGAGCGTGTTTCGCACCATGGCGGCGGTGGTCGAGGCCGAAGCGGGTCCGGCGAAGGCCGGGGTTTGATGGCGTCAGACAGCTTGGCCTTCATCCTTCGAGACGCGGCCAACGGGTCCGCGCGAAGCGCGGCCCGATGATAAACTCCGACGCCGCTCCCTCGGTGAGCGCAATTGCGCTCATCCGGGGATGAGGTCCTCTACCCCCGTGGAGCGCGGCAACGCCGCGCGTCTCGAACCGTGAGGCCGTGCGCGAACATGGTTCTACCCAACCGGAAAACGCTCTAATCGCGTAGCGCGCCTGCTGCGTGGATTTGCTCGGCCGCGGCATTGACCCTGGTCATGGTTTCCGTGAGTTCGGTATAGGGG
>JBAQER010000888.1:0-2853 GCA_049286845.1 Bradyrhizobium sp. | reverse complement strand
TCTCTGGAATACTGGATCACCCGCTTTCGCGGGTGACGACAGTAGCGCGTGTGGATCAACCGAGCTTCACCCCCGCATTCCTGAGCAGCACCTTCGCGGCCGCCTTTGCCGCGCGCGCCATCGAGGGATCGTCGCGCACCAGGTCCTGCGCGATCGAGCCGTCGACCAGAAGGGTGAGCTGGGTCGCAAGGCCTTCGGGATCAGTGACGCCGAGCTGCTGCAACAGATCGCGGAACCAGAGGCGGCGGCTTTCCTTGAAGGCGATTGCGATCTTCTTGACCGACCGATCCTCGGTGCCAAGTTCGGCTACCGCGTTGACGAAGGGGCAGCCGCGAAAACCCCTGGACGCGAAGCCGCGCTCCAGCCGGTCGAAGGTGCCGAGAATCTGTTCGACCGGCGGCTTGTCGGAGGCGGGGGCCTGCGTGAAGCGCCGCTGCAGGTACGCGGATATCAATTCGTCCTTGGAGGGGAAGTGATTGTACAGCGTGCGCTTGCTGATGCCGATCTCGGCGGCGATGGTGTCGACGCCGACGGCGCGGATGCCGCGCAGATAGAACAGGCGGTCGGCGGTTTCGAGAATCCGCTCCTTCATGGCCGGTTTTTCGTGTGGCGGCATATCCCGTGGAAGACCTTTCTCCGCCTGCCTTGACAGCAGCGCCGCCTTGCATGCTAATTACACAGATCGGTGTAATCAAGTCCGACGCGACGGCAGGGCGGCAATTTTGGGCCGCGGCCCAACGGGAGAAGAACAAAAATGCCCCTGCTGCAGATCCTGCGTCCCACGCTCCCGATCCTGATCGGCGCCTCGTTGATGCTCACGCTGAGCATGGGCCTGCGGCAAAGTCTCGGTATCTTCCTGCAGCCGCTGACGCAGGACATCAGGATATCGGTATCCGATTTCACGCTGGCGCTCGCCGTGCAGAACCTCGCCTGGGGATTTCTGCAGCCGCTCGCCGGTGCGATGACGGTTCGGTTCGGCTTTCGTCCGATCATGATCGCGGGTTCGGCGCTTTACATTGTCGGCCTTGCGCTGATGGCAAGCGCGCACGGCATGCTCAGCATCATGATCGGGGCGGGCGTGCTGATCGGCATGTCGCTGGCCTGCACCGCCAACGCCATCGCCATGTCGGTGGCGGCGCGTGCGGTGCCTGCGACGGTGCGCAGCACGGTGATGGGCATCGTCTCGGCGGCCGGATCGCTCGGCGCGCTGCTGTCGGCGCCGATCGGGCAGGTTCTGAATGAGGGTTATGGCTGGCGGACGGGCCTGACCGGCTTTGTGATTCTGTCGCTGTTGATGCTGCCGGCGGCCTGGTATGCGGGCCGGGTGGACAAGGTTCCGCTGCCGCCCAAGGGTGCCGATGACATCGCCGATACCTCGGCCGCCGTGGCGGTGAAAGTCGCGTTCGGCAATGCGTCGTTCGTGGTGATGACGCTGGCCTATTTCGTCTGCGGCATGCAGCTCGTGTTTCTGACCACGCATCTGCCGTCGTATCTCGCGATCTGCGGCATGGATCCGATGCTGAGCGCGCAGACGCTGGGCATGATCGGCGGCTTCAACGTGCTGGGCAGCCTGTTCTTCGGCTGGGCCGGCGAGCGCTGGAACAAGCTGGCGCTCTTGGGGGCGATCTACATTTCGCGCTCGCTGATTCTGGCCTGGTATTTCACGCTGCCGGCGTCGCCGGCAACGACGCTGCTGTTCGGCGCGCTGATGGGGTTCCTGTGGATGGGCGTCGGACCGCTGGTCGCCGGCGCGGTGGCCGAAATGTTCGGGCTGCAATGGCAGGCGATGATCCAGGGGCTCGCCTTCATGAGCCATCAGCTCGGCAGCTTCCTCGGCGCCTATGGCGGCGGACTGCTGTACGACTCGCTCGGCTCCTACACCATGGCGTGGCGGATCGGGGTGGCGCTCGGCCTTGCCGGCGGAATCATCCAGGTCGCGTTTGCGCTGATCCGGCCATCGGCGCCGCCGATGGTGGCGGCGCGATAGGCATAGCGTTTTCGAGCGAAGTGGGTACCGGTTCGCGTAAAGAAAACGCGTCCAATAAAAGCTATCGCATCAGTGGCCGCCCGGAACGAAGTGATCGCGCACCGAGGCGGTCTGGCCGGTTGCGGTTTCGGCAGCCCTGAACTCGATGTCGGTTGCTCCCTTCGGCAGCTTCGCCGCCGGCACCTGCACGGATACCCTGACTTCCCTGGTCTGGTCGGGCCCGACCTCGACGATCAGTTTCCCGTCCGCGCCGCGTTCGATCCCTGAGGTGCGAATTTCGGCAGCAGGTAGGCCAAGCACTTCCAGCGCGAAGGAACGGGACACGCCGGCCTTGTTGAGGAACCGTATGGTAAAGTCATTACGGATGCTGCCGTCGCTCAAGGTGACGAACAGCGGGCTGCGTTCGTGCAGCGCGCTGATGCCCATCGAGCTGCGGGTCGCCAGCGTGTACAGCATGATGCCGCCGACCACGGCGATGATGGCGGCGTAGAGCACGGTACGCGCCCGGATCAGGCGATAGACCGGCGGCTTGCCGGCGAGCCGGCGCTCGGCGTTGATGTCGGTGTCGTAGGCGATCAGCCCGGTCGGCCGGTTGGTCTGCTGCATGATCGCGTCGCAGGCATCGATGCAGAGCCCGCATTGAATGCAGCCGAGCTGGATGCCGTTGCGGATATCGACGCCGGTCGGGCAGACATTGATGCACTGGTGACAATCGATGCAGTCGCCGGCAGGCTCGCCGGCGAGGCGCAGTTGCTCGGCCTTCTTGACCGAGGTGCGGGGCTCGCCGCGGTCGCGCCGGTAGGTGACGTTGAGCGCCCATTCGTCCGTCAGCGCCGCCTGGATGCGCGGCCACGGGCACATATAGA
>JBAQER010000887.1:0-1940 GCA_049286845.1 Bradyrhizobium sp. | reverse complement strand
CATTCGAGCACGTCGGGCGATGCCTTGGCTTTCTTCAGAAAAGCGGCTTCGACCTTCGGACTGCTCCAGCTCACCAGAATGAAGGCGAGTAAATTCAGCCCCAGCGCTTCCGGTGCGATGCGGGCGTGGAAGCCGGCGATCATTCCCTGCCGAACCAGCCGCTTGATGCGATCGTTCACGGTGGAAACCGGGATTCCGATTTTCTTGCTGAGTTCCGACAGCGGCAGGCGATCGTCGTCCTGCAGCAACGTCAGCAATTGGCGGTCGATGTTGTCGAATTTGGCCATGGATTCGGAATCAAGCACCCTGAGTGATCCTTAATTTCACCGGTTTCGACCCGCTTCGCCAGTCCGCCAAACCACCCAGCCTGCGCACCGCCAGCATGGCCCCCTCAGCGTTTCGTTGCATTTGCGCCACAAGACCAGAATATTCGTATAATTTACGACTATAACAACAACATTCCGCTTTATATGCGGATGCGTCCGGATATATTTTGGGTGTGAAAACGGAGGAATTTATGCGGATTGCGTCGGAACGGCCGGTATCCTCGAGGCTCTCGCCCCGCCGGGTGACCTCGCGGCTGATCGCGACCTGCGCGCTTGGCTGGGCCGGCATGACGGCGGTCTCCGCCGCCGACGTCCCGCTGGCGGCAAAAGCGGCGCCTCCTGCGACCGCTCCGGCTTCATGGGCCGGATTTTATCTCGGTGTTCACGGCGGCTATGGCTGGGGCAGGAACGACTTCTTCCGTCTTCTGCATCAAGGCAACTATATCGGGCCGATCGATTCCGCCGGCGCGGTCTATGGCGGTCACGCCGGATATAATTGGCAGTTCGGCCGTGCGGTCACCGGCTTCGAGATTGATCTCAGCGCGACTGACATCCGCGGCAGTCTGTCGACCTCCGGGTCTGTGCCGAACCAGTTTACCTATGACTACACCCGAACCGATCGTGCGAAATTCCTCGGCACTGCGCGCGGCAGGCTCGGATGGTCGGCCACCGACAACCTCCTGATCTTCGGCACCGCCGGCGTGGCGTGGCAGCGGTTCGAGACTTCGTTCGACGAGCGCAGCGTAAGCGGCGTCAATGCGTTTCAGAACGGCACGCGGAGCGGGACGACTCCGTTCGACCGTTTCGGCTGGGTGGCGGGTGCAGGCGCGGAAGCAAAACTGCCCGGCAGCAACTGGATCGGCCGCCTCGAATATCTGCATTACGATTTCGGCCAGGTCGAGCAAGTCAGCAACCAAACGACGAATTTCCCGGGCAACTTCTCATTCGCCGAGCGGGCGGGCCGCCAGACCTACGACATCGTCCGCGCGGCGCTGTCCTACAAATTTGGTGGACCGGTCGCGCCATCGGCGATTCTCTATGCCAAGGCGCCGCCGATGGTGACAGCGATGTCGTCATGGGCGGGATTCTATCTCGGCGTTCACGGCGGCTACGGCTGGGGTGAAAACAAGTTCAGCGATCCCTGGAGGTTTACACCGCTCGCGAGCATTGCCGGGCCACGCCTTCAGGGGGCCGTCTATGGCGGTCACGCCGGCTACAATTGGCAATTCGATCGCGCGGTCGCCGGCTTTGAGGCGGATTTCAGCGGCACCAACATCAAGGGCGATTCTCCCACCAGCTTTGCCGTTGCGGAAAGCGCATCAAGCTCGACAAATATTGCCTATCTCGGAACGCTCCGCGCGCGGCTGGGCTGGACGCCGCTCGACAGCGTGCTGCTCTACGGCACCGCAGGTCTTGCCTGGGAGCGTCTGGACCGAAACCTGCTCATCGTGAACCCGGCCCCTGCCGGTACTCAGAGTTTCGCCAGCGTGGCGACTTCCAACCGGTTCGGCTGGGTCGCCGGCGCCGGCGTGGAAGCCAAATTGCCCGGCAGCAACTGGATCGGCCGCGTCGAGTATCTGCACTATGATTTCGGCACCATCGAGTCCTCCAGCC
>JBAQER010000886.1:0-2298 GCA_049286845.1 Bradyrhizobium sp. | reverse complement strand
GCTGCGCGATGTCGACGGCGCGCGCCACCCCCGGATCCTCGTCGCGAACCGCCTGCAGCTTCGGCTCGCTGGCGATCGCCGCCGCCAGCGTCCCCGGAGCGGCGGGATTTTGCGGCACCAGCTTCGTGAGTTTGTCGACCTGCCCGTAGGGCATCTGCAGCACGCGCCCGACGTCGCGCAGCACACCGCGCGCCTGCAAGGTGCCGAAGGTAATGATCTGGGCAACCTGATCGCGGCCGTAACGGCGCTGAACATAGTCGATGACCTCGCCGCGCCGGTCCTGGCAGAAGTCGATGTCGAAGTCGGGCATCGACACGCGCTCCGGATTGAGGAAGCGCTCGAACAAGAGCCCGAACCGGATCGGATCGAGATCGGTGATGGTCAGGGCATAGGCGACCAGCGAGCCCGCGCCCGAGCCGCGGCCCGGTCCGACCGGAATGCCCTCGGACTTCGCCCATTTGATGAAGTCGGAAACGATCAGGAAGTAGCCCGCATAGTTCATGCGGGTGATGACGTCGAGTTCGAAGGCGAGCCTGGCGCGATAGCTTTCCTCGGTCTGGCCCGGCGCAAGGCCATGGACCTTGAGCCGGTTGCCGAGGCCCTGCTCGGCCTGACGGCGCAGCTCGGCCGCCTCTTCGCTCTCCGCCTCGGCGGCGTTCGAACTCGCGCCGACCGTGAAGCGCGGCAGGATCGGCTTGCGCGTCCTGGGACGGAACGAGCAGCGCTCGGCGATCTCGACGGTCGACGCCAGCGCTTCCGGAATATCGGCGAACAGCACCGCCATTTCCGCGCGGGTCTTGAAGCGGTGGTCCGGGGTGAGCTGATCGCGATCGGTCTCGGCAAACAGCCGCCCGCCGGCGAGGCACAGCAGCGCGTCATGGGCTTCATAGTCGTCGGTGGCCGCGAAATAGGGCTCGTTGGTCGCGACCAGCGGCAGGCCCTTGGCGTAGGCCAGATCGATCAGGCCGGCCTCGGTGCGGCGCTCCTTGTCGATGCCGTGGCGCTGCAATTCGATGTAGAGCCGGTCGTCGAACAGGCTCGCTAGCCGGTCGCAGCGGGTGGCCGCCAGTGCGGCATGATCGGCGCCGAGCGCCAGCGAGATCGGGCCGTCGGGACCGCCGGTCAGCGCGATCAGGTCCTCGGCGTCGCCCTGCAGCCATTCGAACTTGATGTGCGGGGCCTGATGGATCGGCGTCTCCAGGAACGCCCGCGAGTTCAGCCGCATCAGGCTGCGATAGCCGCGCTCGCGCGCCGCCAGCAGCACGATCCGCGACGGGCCCGCGATCGCGTTGCGCGCGTTCGGGTCCTGGTCGCCGAAATCGATCGCCAGCTCACAGCCGATGATCGGCTGGATGCCGTAGCCGGCCATCTTGTCGGAGAATTCCAGCGCCCCGAACATGTTGTCGGTGTCGGTGAGCGCCAGCGCCGGCTGGCGATCCGCCTTCGCCAGTTCGCCGAGCTTCTGGATCTTGATCGACCCCTTCAGCAGCGAGTAGGCGGAATGGACGTGGAGATGGACAAATCCGGCATTGGACATGGTTGCCGAAGGTCTTGAGGTCATGGCGGTAAGCGATCAACTGGCGTGAGGGGGCAGCCCGCCCTCCAAGGCCGACTCGCCCCGCAATGGTGATGCCTCAGCCCGGATGTGTCCACGCAGAAGGCCCCCTTCCGGTCCGCCGTCCGGCTTTTCCCCAGGGTGTCCGCGATCTCCCCGAACGGGTGTCGGCCATGTCCCCGGACGCTCAGAGCTGGGGAATCAGCTGCGCCCAGACCGCGATCATCCCGACAAACAGCGTGATCGACGCCAGCGCTGCAGCTTCTTCCACGAATGTCTTCAACACGCCCGCCTCCTGAAAGTTAGAACATAAGAAGAACATTGTTCCTCCTTTGTTCCAGAAGTCAAGGGGCGGTGGTGGGTCAGTTTGAGGATTGACCCCTGTGGTTAATCCTTGACCTGCCTCACCGGGCCGCGATCCGGCTTCTCCCCCGACTTGGCGAGCCGGTTGGGGTCCCTAGGGCACTTCGGGTGGCTTGTCGTGCCGACTTTCTGTCTGTGGACGTTCAATAAGTTCGTATGTGGGAACGTGTGTGCTTTCCGACCATGATTCTAGCGCAGCTCCGCAGACCGCGCAGACCGCGTCACCCGTATGCGGTACCAAGAACTTTTCTTCAGTGCGTCGGTACTCGGCGCCGCAATTGCATTGAACAATTGTCGCCATCCCCAAAATATGCGCCCGGAGCCGGCTCTTTTCCAGCCCGGAGCACTGCCACAATCAAAACTGACCCACGACCCAAGGG
>JBAQER010000885.1:0-2594 GCA_049286845.1 Bradyrhizobium sp. | reverse complement strand
CTCGGCGGCGTCGGCATGATGGGACTGTCGTTCGCGCAGGCGATGTTCAAGCAGAAAATCTCGGTGGCCGATCTCAGTCCGGCCGCGCGGGAAACAGCTTTGAAGAATGGCGCCGCAGTCGCCTACGATCCTTCCGAAGCGGATGTGGTCAAGCGCATCGTCAAGGAAACCGAAGGCGGCTTCGATGGCGTCGTCGATTTTGCCGGCAACGAGAAGTCGATGGCCTTTGCGGTTGCCGCAGTGGCGCGCGGCGGCAAGATCGTGGTCTCCGGGCTGATGGGCGGCAATTTCAGCCTGCCGATGGTGCAATGGGTCTACAAGCGCATGACCATCGAGGGCTTCATGGTCGGGACCCTCGCCGAAGGCCAGGAACTGATGGCGCTGGCGCGTGCCGGCAAGATCAAGCCGACGCCGATGAAGGAAGAGCCGATGGGCGACGTCCAGAAGTGGATCGACGAATTGCGGGCCGGCAAGGTCGTCGGGCGCATCGTGCTGAAGAACTGATACGGCGATGCCGGGCGGCGCTTTTCGCGGTGCCCGGCGGCTGTTAGTCTCTGTCCTCGTTCATCTACGCAGGATGCGTGGGACATGCGCCGGCTGGCTATGGGTTGCAGGGTCTGGGAATTTCCAGCGCTGATTGTCTTGCTGTCGCTGGTCTTCGCCGCGCCCGCCGCCGCGGAAAAGCGCATCGCGCTGGTGGTCGGCAACTCCGCCTATCAAAACATCACCCGGCTGGATAATCCCAAAAACGACGCGACACTGATGGCCGATACGCTCGCCAGCCTCGGCTTCACCCTGGTTGGCGGACGGGCGCAACTCGATCTCGACAAGCCGGCTCTGGATACCGCCGTGCAAAACTTCGGGCGGCAGGTTCAGGGCGCCGATGTCGCGCTGTTTTACTATGCCGGCCACGGCGTTCAGGTGAGCGGCTCGAACTATCTGGTGCCGGTCGGCGCGAACCCGACGCGCGAGGCCGACGTCGATTTTCAAATGGTGGACGTCAATCTCGTGCTGCGCCAGATGCAAGGTTCGGGCACGCGACTCAACATGGTGATCCTCGATGCATGCCGCAATAATCCGTTCGGGGCCCGCGGATTGCGCGCGTCCGATGGCGGCCTTGCCCAGATGCGGGCGCCGGAAGGCACGCTGATCTCCTACGCGACGCAGCCCGGCAGCATCGCCCAGGACGGCAGCGACGGCCACAGCCCCTATACCAAGGCCCTGGCGGCGACCATTCGGCGGGCGGGCCTCGACATCTTTCAAACCTTCAACCAAGTCGGCCTGACCGTGAAGCGAGAGACCGGCGGTTCGCAACAGCCCTGGGTGTCGTCGTCGCCGATCGACGGCACGTTCTATTTCGTTGCACCCGCAACGGCGGAGCCGCAGGTGGCGGTCGCGCCTTCGCAGCAACCGCGGCTGGCCGATACGCTGCGTCCGGATCCCGACCGGGTACCGATCAAGGATTCTGTGCTGCTGCGGGAATTGAGCGATCGGCTCTATGAACGCAATTTCGATCCGGAGCCGCTCGACAGCAAGAACGGCATGAAGCTCGCGATCAGCAAGTTTCAGGAAAAAAGCAACATGACGCCGACCGGCGAAGCCACCGAGGGCGTGCTGACGCGGTTGCGAAAGATGGAAGACCTGAAGCCGTGGGGATCGATCGTTTATGGCCCCGACAACGATAAATGGGGCATCTCCTGGAATCACGCATCGCGCAGGGCCGCCGTTGATGATGCGCGCTCGAACTGCGGCGCAGGCAAATGCCCGATTGAATTGAGCTTTTACGGAACGAGGTGCGGGGCCTTTGCCATATCGGGAAAATCATGGTCGCTGGTTGCACGGGATACCGTCCAGCGGGCCAAGGATGCGGCGCTTGACGAGTGCGGCAAGACTGGCAAATCTTGCCGGATTATCGGCACGGCGTGTGCCGACGGCTCCGGCCGCTGAATACATATTACTGGAATTGATACTCATGCCAAATGCCATTCGCCATCGGACCAGAATTGCCCTGCTCGGCGTCTTGCTCGCGATCGGGCCCGGCACGGCGCTGGCGCAATCCGGCAGCGCCGGCGGCAGCATCGGCAACGACGAGAAATCGCTATCCGGTTCGCGCCAGGCGCCGCGATCGGTCGAGACTGAAAAGCCTGCACGGCGAAGCAAGCCCGCCGCCGAAGAACCACGCCGGACCTCGCGAAAAAGTGGCGGTAGCGGTGATGGTGGCAGCGCTTTCGACGGAGCGTGGGTTGCCCATTCCATGGGCGCGACTTGCGGCGCCAGTACCGAGAGATTTGTCATCACCGGCGGCAGGATCGTGGGGGAACTCAGTTCCGGTCAAGTCAGTCGAAATGGCTCCACGACGTCAGGCGGATCCGCATCAGGTTTGAGTTGGAACAGTTCCGGCCGTTTCTCGGGCCACAGCGGCTCCGGAACGTTCGTGCGATCGGACGGTTGCACCGGACGATGGACGGCGTCAAAACAATAGTCGGATTTCATCAGTTTGGCCCGGCCCGCGAACGCCAATGCGAGCCTAAATTAAGCCCTACCCCCTCCGGAATTGCGGCTCATTGCCACCCAAGTCTTTGGCGAGATTGGAG
>JBAQER010000884.1:0-2573 GCA_049286845.1 Bradyrhizobium sp. | reverse complement strand
CCGATCTCTACAAGACGGCGATGTCGTTGAATCCGACCGGACGCATGGGCACGCCGCAGGAAGTAGCCGCAGGCGTCGTCTTCCTTGCCAGCCCGGTGGCGAGCCGTATCTCCGGTACCAACCTGATTGTCGATGGCGCACTCACCAAGGCCGTTTAGGCTTTAATCAGACTGGTAACGATCAGAAAAGCGACGACGAATAAGACGCCATTTTGAAGATTGAGCGGTTATGGAATGGAAATGTTCGCCCAGCGCGCTTCCACCACTGCGGCTCTTGGTTCAACGTGGCAGGTCATCCAATCCCAACCTATGCGGAAGATTACGCGTGCCGTGCGGAAGGCGCAATCTCGTGGGGAGATCATCTGAGAAGTTACTTTGCTGCTGCCCTACGGATGTCGGCGATCGGAGCTTGAACGGAGGCCGCCGCTAGCTAGCAGTCGCGAGTTCTCACTATGACCCGGGTCATGGCCTTGGCCCGACGGCAGCGCGACGCGTTTGTTGATCTGGGCTGAAATAGCGAATAAAGGGGCGCTTTTTGACCGGTGAGCGGGCGGATGGCTTTTCGTTTTCCGCCCCGGGCGCCACCTGCCGAACCAGTCTGCTCACGGCAAGGCTCGCAGCATTGTCATTGACATCGGGCGCTGCACTGCCTTAGCTCTTGTGCCGCCGGGAGGAAATTGGCCTCATATTGCTGCTTTGCAAATGGCCATAATAGTGAATCGTCAAGATTCCAGGAGGCGTTCATTGAAGCGCATGAATATCGCAACAACCGAGCCGTGGCGGGTTGGCGTTTTGTTTTCCCAAACGGGCCACATGTCTGTGATTGAGGAGACACAGCTTCGCGGCACGTTGCTGGCGATCGACGAGATCAATTGCGCCGGCGGGGTGAACGGCCGCGAACTCGTGCCAATAATCTACGACCCTGCTTCGGATAACACCCTGTTCCGGCTCTATGCCAAGAAGCTGATGACAGAGGACGGCATATCGTCGATCTTCGGATGCTATACGTCCAGCAGCCGCAAGGTAGTGCTGCCGATTGTTGAGCGCCTGAATGGCCTGCTTTGGTACCCGACGTTGTATGAGGGCTTCGAATATTCCCCCAACGTCATCTACACGGGATCTGCCCCGAACCAGAACGGCCTGGCGCTGTGTGAGTACCTGGTCTCCAATCTGGGCCGGCGCTTCTATTTCATCGGATCGGACTACATCTACCCGCGCGAAACCAATCGGATCATGCGTGAATTGCTGCGCGGCGCAGAGGTGATCGGCGAGACCTATGTCTCCTTACGCGCGCAGCGCAAGGATTTCCTGCCGATTATCCGCGACATCCAGCGCACGCGGCCGGACGTGATCTTCTCCACTGTGGTTGGCGATTCCACAGTCTATCTCTACCAGAGTTACTCTGATGCCGGGTTTAATCCGAAGACGCTGCCGATTGCCAGCTTGACCACGACCGAGGCCGAAATTCGCGCCATGGGCTTCGACGTCGGGGAGGGCCATATCACCGCGGCCTCGTACTTCCAGAATATCGATAGCGCATCGAACGCCGGTTTCGTCTCGCGCTTCAAGAAGCGCTTCGGCGCCGACGAACCGACCAATATGTGCGTCGAGGCGGCCTATTTCCAAGTGCATTTCTTCGCACGCGCGCTCGCCCTGACCAATTCGATGGAGACGAACCTGCTCAGGCCAGTGGTTCTCGGCTCTGAGTTCGAGGCCCCGCAGGGCAAGGTCGCCATCAACGCCTCATGCAGCCATGCTGATCTGTGGTCGTGTATCGGCCGCGCCAACCGCGCCGGCCAGTTTGATATTGTCGCGCGCTCCAAGGCGGCGGTCGCCGCCGATCCGTATCTGACCTGCTCCGGTCGCAACGCGTATATCCCCTGA
Source organism: Bradyrhizobium sp. (assembly GCA_049286845.1). Taxonomy (GTDB): domain Bacteria; phylum Pseudomonadota; class Alphaproteobacteria; order Rhizobiales; family Xanthobacteraceae; genus Bradyrhizobium. The sequence goes on along the minus strand of JBAQER010000884.1, from coordinate 690 downwards.
TCGACCTTGAAGCCCCGGAAACCTGTAGCCATGAGCAAAATCGAAGTGCCCGCCAAGCCCGGCTCAGCCAGCCTGGCCGAATTCGAAATCGTCGTTGCGGTAGCGCCAGAATCCGGCGCCGACCAACTGGTGCGCGATCTGCAACGCGCACGCGCCAAGGTCCGGCGCCTGTGGCCGATGCCGGAGAAGCTGCCGTCCGACGCCGATGTGCTGGTGGTCGAATTCAGTGACCGCCTGACCGATCGGCTGCCCTGGATGCCGGGCGAATCTCGCTCGGCCGTCGTGGTGGTGGTCGGGCCGAACCGTGCGCCCGACCCCGCGCGACTGTGTGAGACGACGCCCGAGGCGGTGATCTATATGCCGGCCCAGACCGAGACCATCGCCGGCGTGGTGGCTTTGGCGCGCAGTCAGTTCGATTACACTAAGCGCCTGCGCGACCGAATCGAGCGGTTGGACGAGAATCTGCGCACGATCCGCAATGTCGAACGCGCCAAGGCCATTCTGATTTCGGCTCGCGGTATGAACGATGAGAGTGCCTATAAGTTCCTGCGCACCCAGGCGATGGACCGTCGCACCACGGTCAACGCCATTGCCGCGGCAATCATTGACTCGTTTGAACTGTTGGGTTAGTTCTTTTACATCACCGTATTGAAAGCGGTGGGGCGGCGCCATTGCCGTCCATCTTTACAT
>JBAQER010000883.1:0-4797 GCA_049286845.1 Bradyrhizobium sp. | reverse complement strand
AGTTGGTAGAGCACGTCATTCGTAATGACGGGGTCACAGGTTCGAGTCCTGTTTGCGGCACCACTCCTTCCTGAAACTGAAGTAGATTTGAAGCGTCGCCAACCGCGGCCTTTTGCGCAAATCTGCTTGCGTGACCCACCTCACATAACCCAGTTTCCGCCCGGCCTAGTCTTCCCTCGACGCTCAAGCACGGGAGACTTCACATGCGTAAACTCATTTTGATCGCCGCCGTGGTTCTGGCATCCGCGTCCGCTCAAGCCGGCGAGATGCGAAGCCTGACGCTGGCATCGAGCGATCAGCCAGCCGCGACCGAGCAGCCCAAGGCTGTCGAACAAAAAGCTGTCGAACAGAAGACCGTCGAGCAGAAGCCTGTCGAACAGAAACCGGTCGAGACGCCGAAAGCCGTCGAGGCTCCGGCCGTCACCGAAGCACCGAAATTTGTCGCGCGGCCTGCGGCTGTCGGCCCGGCAACCGAAATGCCGAAGGTTGAATCAACCAAATCCGTCGCCGAGAAGAGCACGCAGACGACCAGGCTTGAAAAGCCGAAGCGCCGGCGTGAAACGACCGAAGCGCGCGTGATCCGCGAACTGCATCGCCACGGCATCTACTGGTAAGCGGGCTCATTCTCGTCATTGCGGGCGCGAGCGATCGATAGCCACAAAGCTAGTAGAGCGGATGAGACCAGGTCGGGGCGCGACGACGACTTCTCATGCCCGGACGGAGCGCAACACAAGTGCTGCGAGGCGAGTCCATTCTACTTTGCATGGGGTTGTTTTCGCGATTCTTTGTGGAGGCCGCCGAATGGGCTGCGAAGCGTCCGGGGCACGAGATCGTTGGTGCTTCGCCCTTACGGCGTTCCTCACGAAAACGGCTTCTCCAATTGAACTAATCGTGACCTGTGAAGCAGTTCACATCGAAAATTCAGAGCCGAGCTAATACGCGGTGCAAACCCGCTCGTGGGAGGCATCCGTGTCACCAATTGGCAATCAGAGTAAAATGAACCTCAATTTCGACTGGCCGGGGATTGTTCGAACCTTGCTCGTCCAGGTTCTTGTCTTGCTCGCGCTGGCCGGCGCCGTCGTCTGGTACGTGAACTGGTCGTCGGATCTCGCCTGGGAAGAATTCATCCGCGCGGACAAATCGTCGGTGTCGAGTTCGAACCATCAGCCGCCGTCGCAAGTTCCGGTGCAGACCGTGAAGAGCAAATCGGCCTGCGCCCCGAAAGCTTGAGCGACTATTCCGTAACGGTCTGCACCACGCTGCTGACCGGACGGCTGGAGACGGCCGGCAGCTTCATGTCCTTGACCAGGACCGCGTCGTATTCGGCGAGGGTTTCCAGCTGCGCCTTGGCCTTCATCTGCACGACCTTGTAGCCGCCGGCCTTCAGCCGCCGCAACAGCGTGGGCAAGGCTGCAGCGGTGTGCTTCTGCAGATCGTGCATCAGGATGATGCCCTTGCCCTGCTTGTCGAGCTTGGTCATCACGGTGTTGACGATCTGCGCCGGGTCCTTGGCTCTGAAGTCGAAGGAGTCGACGTCGCAGGAGAAGATCGCGATATTGCGCGAACCGAGATAGTCCACCGAAGCCGGCGTGTGCTGCAGCCCCGGAAAGCGGAAGAACGGTGCGGGCGCTGCGCCCAGCGCCATCTTGATCGCGCTGAAACCCTTTTCGACCTCTTCCTTGACCTGCTGCTCGTTCAGCTTCTTGCTGTCGAGATGCGCATGCGACCAGGTGTGGGAGCCGACCGTGTGACCGGCGGCGGCGACCTGCTTGAGAATTTCCGGATGATAGGTGGAGTGCTTGCCGACCGGGAAAAACGTTGCCTTGGTGCATTCCTCGGCCAGCGACCTCAGCACCGAGGGGGTGGTCGGCCACGGGCCGTCGTCGAATGTCAGCACCACTTCCTTGTCAGTCAGAAAGTCGAGCTGCTTGAATTGCTGGAAGCCGAAGCCCGGCCCGCCTGTCGTGTCGACCACCACGACGCGGCTGACGCCGAGCGCATCCGGATTGGCGCAGGCCGATTTCTGCTGCACGGGCGCGGCAGGCTTGGCGGGAACCGGAGCCGAAAGGGCGGCAGTGACCTCGACGTCCTCGCGCGGCTGGCTTGGCTTGGCCGCGGCGACGGGCGGCGGCTCGGCCTTCCGGGCATTGACGGTTTGGGGAGGCGCCGCATCCGCCTTTGGCGAAGAGGTCCAGAACCATACGGCAGCAATGACAACAGCCGAAACAACACTCGCCAGCATCAGGCCTAACGCGTTACGCATCGTTACACTTTCCAGAAAATTCACCACACCTCGCGCAGGCGCCATTAATGCAAACGAGGTCTTAACGACCCACCAACGACGGCTGGCTGGGTGAAATTATTTTGTCGCCGAGGCCCGCGGCGAAGCGTCGCTCGGAGGCGGGCGCGCCGACGAAACCGGCGGCTAGAAGCGCCGTATCGTCATCAGGACCGGCCTGCGACGGCGAAAAAACGAGGGGTTCCGAAGGATTTTTGCAGTGTGACCGACGTCACAGCGGCCGCGCCGTCGTTCAGGCAGTGTCTGCGTATCAACAACGGGCCCGCCGAGCCGGGCCAAAGGGAGCCGACAATGACCGCTTACCTGACCAGGACCATCCGCCGCGCCGGTTTTGTACTGGCCTTCGCGGTCTCTTTCTCCGCACTGTCGGCGACCTCGAGTTTCGCCTTCAGCGCCGAAGCGCAGCAGATGTGCACCGGCGACGCGTTCCGCCTGTGCAGCGACGAGATCCCGAACATCCCGAAGATCACCGCCTGCATGTTCAAGAAGCGCGCCAGCCTCTCCACCGGCTGCCGGGCCGTGATGGATCGCGATCTGGCGCAAAAATCGAACAAGGTCGCCGCGCAGTAATCCCGCCTCCGCGCCCGCCTTCGCAATCGCCGCAACGTTGCCCAAAACACGTTGCGGCGCCGGTTTGAGCGCATTAGAACGCACTCAGTTCATGACCGGGTAGGCGTAACACCATGACCAGATTTCTTTTCGTCATTCCGCTCGTTCTGATGGCTTCAGCGGCTTCAGCGGCTTCGGCGCAGCAGGGCGGCGACGCCTGTACGCGCGATGCCTCACGGTTTTGCCGGGCTCATCTTAACGACGGCGACCAGGTCGTTCTGGCGTGCCTGAAGCAAAACCGCGCGCGGCTCAGCAAGGGCTGCCAGCAGGTGCTGGCGAGTCACGGGCAGTAACTCTTTAATCAGGTACTGCCGCCTGCAGCCGTCGCGACCGGCAACACCTCTTTCGCGGCGCGGTCGGGCGTGTCTTCCTTCCAGCGCACCGATCCGAACGGCCGCTCCAGCATGCGGCGGACGCGCACCGGATCCGGCCCGAGGTGAAAATCCATCGCCTGCTGGTGCAGCGCGCGTTCGGATTGCGTCGAGCGGCTGCGCTGACGCAGATAATCGAGCCAGGTCGGGCAGTGATAGCGTTCGGTCCACAATTCCGGGTCGGCGATGTCGCGCGCGATCGACCAGCCATAGGCGCCGTTGCGCTGGCGGCTGAGCTGCACTTCCTGCATCACATTATGGAAGGCGCGGGCGTTGTCCTGGGCGACGCGGTATTCGATCTCGACCACCAAAGGCCCGCTTCGCCCGGTCAGCGACAGCCGCACCTCGGGGTCGGCGAGAACCTCCGCATCTTCGTTGCGCGCGCCGACCGGCGGCATGCGCAGCCACAGGCCGAGCAGCGGCGAGACAAACATCATCGCGGCGGAAACCAGCAGCGCGGTTTCCACCCCGGCCAGGTCGGTCAGATGTCCCCAGCCCCAGCTCCCGATCGCGATGCCGCCGGCAATCGAGGCCTGGAATGCCGCCAGCGAGCGGCCTGCGACCCAGCGCGGGGCGGAGAGCTGCACGCCGATGTTGAACAGCGCGACCGCCGCCATCCAGACCGCGCCGGCCACCACCAGCGCGGCCGCCGTCAGCACCGGCTGCCGGCTCAGCGCGACCGCCGTGATGGCGCCCGCCATCGAAAGCGTGCAGGCGCGGATCGCGGCCTCGCCGCTCATCCGCTTGCGTAATTCACCGATATTGAGCGCGCCGATCACCGCCCCCATGCCGAACGCGCCGAGCATGATGCCGTAGGTTTGCGCGCCGCCATGCAGGAGATCGCGGGCGATCAGCGGCATCAGCGCCATCACCGAGCCGCCGATCACCCCGGTCACCAGCGTCCGTGTCAGCACGATGCGGATCGAGGGCGAGTTGGCGATGTAGCGCACGCCGGACACGATGGCTCGATTGAGACGTTCGCGGGGAAGCCGTGACGGCTCGCTGCTGCGGCGCCAGAGAAACAGCACGACGAGAAGCGGAATATAGAGCACTGCATTGGCGGCGAAGGCCGCGACCGCGCCCGCAGTGGCGACGATGACGCCGCCGATCGCCGGGCCAAAACTTCGCGCGATGTTGTAGCTGATGCCGTTCAGCGCCACCGCGGCCGGCAAATTCTCTGCCGGCACCTGCTCACTGACCGAGGATTGCCACGCCGGTCCGAACAGCGCCATGCCGCTGCCGACGATGAAACAGAAAAGGAGAAGAACGTTCGGCGTGACCAGACCGAGCCATGCCATTGCCGCCAGCGCCGTCGCGCCGACTAACGCGATCGAAAGCGAAACCAGCGCCACGACCCGCCGGTCATACATGTCGGCAATGGCGCCGGCCGGCATCGAGATCAGCATGATCGGCAGCATCAGGGCGGTCTGCACCAGCGCGACTTTGTCGGCCGACGACGTCATCTGCGTCATGGCCCAGGCGGCGCCGACGCCCTGGATCAGGAGGCCCAGATTGGAG
>JBAQER010000882.1:0-9630 GCA_049286845.1 Bradyrhizobium sp. | reverse complement strand
CGTCCGGCGCGTGGCGTCGGCAAGCCGGCTTTGGATATCTGGGAAGCGGCGCTTGCGAGGGCGCTGCGCTCCTCCTATAAGGGCCCGCGCTCCCGCTCCGCCCCGCGCGGCTCGGGACGCCCGCGCGCCCTTCGTCTATCGGTTAGGACGCCACCCTTTCACGGTGGAGAGAGCGGTTCGATTCCGCTAGGGAGCGCCAAATCTTGTAGAAGCGCCTGTTTTGAATGGCGCTTTTAGCTGGTTTGCCAATTCGATTTGATTTTGGAATGCCATTCCGGTTTGCCGCTCGGCAAATGTTCTACCGACGATAGCCGTCAAATTGCATTGCACATCGGCCTTTATCAATTTCCGCCAATTGAGGCGGCCTTACTCGTGCCTGGGGCATGATGTCCCCTTGGTTCTACCTCGGTGGCTGGAGACGATATCCATCATTGATGTGCGAAGCGGTCTCGAGTTGCCGGGCCGCGCGGGATAGGAATTCGCGCTCCTTACCCTGCGGCAGAGTTTTGGCTCGCTCGTTGACGCGGTGCGCTTCCTGCGCCAAGCGTTGCGTAAACGTGGGTATGGGGTGGTTGAGTTGGATACGCAACATGGCGGGCTCTCCTGACTAACAGGCGGGAGCAAGCAGCACTCTTTGTCACCGATAACTGCCGACTTCCGAGTTCCGGAGTCCCTGGTCAGGATCGCTCACGATGGGTGCCAGCAGACCACATTAGTCAGCCAAGCTAACCAAAATCTCGGCTTCCACTCCTCGCTGCCGATCGATTCCGGCCGCCGCAACGGCCGACGCAATCGCGTCTATGCCATTTGAGGCCATTGCGCTTCGCGCGAAAGTTCAGGGCAGGTCAGTTGGGTACAAAAAAATAAACTCGCTATCGCCGGAACTTTTATCGGGTGCCTCCATTTGCTCGCTGTCCAAGACTGGAGGTAGATACCATGACGAAAATTCTCTTAGCGACGGTCGCTGTCCTCGCATTCGCGGCACCTTCATTCGCGCAGCAGGACAAAACTACGGGTCAAGCGCCGCCATCAGGTGCTTCCTCGTTCTACCTGGCTCAAGATACCGCGACGATGAAATGCCAAGTTGTCAATGCCCAGCCTGCCGCTGGTGGCAACATGAAGGTTATCGGTACGGCTCATCCGACGCAGGCAGAAGCGCAAACAGCTTTGGCGGCTGAGAAAACTTGCGCCAAGTAATCAAGTAATGAAGTGAAGGCGCGAGTACAGGGGGTGGGTCTTTGGTTCGACAAAACTACTGACCCGCCCCGCCCACGATGGATGCGGCAAACCGATGAGGTTGGCCTGCATCGAGCCGGACAAACTGGGTTTCGATCGGCGTACCTTTGAATGCACAAAGTGCAATACCGACGAAACGTTCCTCGTTGCCATTTAGGTGGTCCGTGACCACGACCGCCCTTGGCGAGGAGCACGGCGCTATCGCTGACGGATAACTTGCACTTGCGAGCAGCTTGGGCTGTCCCATTGAGCACCACGGCGCAACATATCGCGCCTTATCTGGATAAATTCCTCAATATTGTGACGTTGCTGGAACGTCGGCACCGATCGGCAGAAGGCATGCTGCCCCCCGAAACGCCGAGCTGGTGCGCCGCGACATGGAATGGAACTTTCAGGTTCCATTTGCGTTGACAGCGCATGAATCGGCAGCCGATCGAGGACGTTGTCGCAGAAACCGGCAAGACGATCGACGCCCCAGCACCAGAAATTCTCGAAACGGATCCAGGGCTGTCTCCCGAAGAAGCCGAGCAAATTCGCCGCCACTATCTACTGAAGCGGTTCTGGATCAGCGCCAAGGGTTTTTGGGGAGTGGCTGGCGGCCGGCTGGCTTGGGTTCTCACCGGCGGATTGCTGGTGCTGATATTCCTGCAGCTCTCTTTCCAGTACGGCATCAACCTCTGGAACAGAGCGATCTTCGATGCCATCGAGAAGAGGGATGCAGCCGTCGTGCTGCATCTTACGGCGGTGTTCTTCCCGCTGGCAATCGGCAGCGTGCTGCTTGGCGTAGTTCAGGTCTATACCCGCATGGGCATCCAGAGGCGATGGCGGGCGTGGCTGACCAGTTCGGTTATTTCCCGCTGGCTGAAGAACGGTCGCTACTACCAGCTCAACCTGGTCAGCGGCGATCACCAGAATCCGGAGTACCGCATTGCCGAGGACTTGCGCGTGGCGACTGACGCGCCGGTTGATTTCGCCACCGGCGTAACGTCCGCGTTTCTGTCGGCAACGACATTCATCATCGTACTCTGGACGATCGGCGGTGCGCTGACGCTGACAATTGCAGGCGCCACTGTGACGATTCCGGGCTTTCTCGTCGTCGCGGCAGTGCTGTATGCAGCGATCGCGAGCGGCTCGATGGTCGTCATTGGACGAAATTTCGTGGCCATTTCGGAAAGCAAGAATCAGACTGAAGCTGAGTACCGTTACGCCCTGATGCGCGTACGCGAGAACGGTGAGAGCATTGCGCTTCTGGGCGGGGAGGAAGAGGAGCGCTCAGGCATCGACAGATCGTTCGGCAAAGTCCTGAAGGAATGGGCGCTGCTGTGCGGCCAGCACATGCGCACCACCATCGTTTCGCAGGGATCGAGCCTGATCGCGCCCGTCATTCCGATACTGCTTTGCGCGCCTAAATTTCTCGAAGGCAGCATGACGCTGGGCCAGGTGATGCAGGCGGCATCGGCGTTCACCATCGTTCAAAGCGCTTTCGGCTGGCTGGTGGATAATTATCCCCGCCTCGCAGAATGGAATGCAGGAGCGCGCCGCATTGCATCGCTGATGATGTCCCTCGATGGGCTTGAGCGTGCGGAAACTGGCGAGGGCCTCAATCGCATCAAGCGCGGCGAAACCGAGGGCAATACAATGCTTCGTTTGAATGATTTGTCAGTCACACTTGATGATGGCACCGCCGTGGTTGGCGAGGCGGAAATTCTGATCGAACCTGGCGAGTGGGTTCTGGTATCAGGCGAGTCCGGGACCGGCAAGAGCACATTGGTGCGCGCGATTGCAGGGCTTTGGCCATGGGGCGGCGGCAGCGTCGATTTCCATGGGGACCGCCGTTTGTTCATGTTGCCGCAAAAACCCTATGTGCCGTCGGGTACGTTGCGTCGCGCTGCCGCTTATCCCGCGGCCGCCGAAGATTGGAGCATCGAGCAAATCGGGGAAGCGCTCGACAAGGTGGGGCTGGGTCAACTGAAGGGGCGCATCGAGGAGGAGGCTCCCTGGGACCAGACGTTGTCGGGCGGCGAAAAACAGCGGCTTGCCTTTGCGCGGCGCTTTCTTCATCGCCCGGATATCATCGTGCTTGATGAGGCGACGTCCGCGCTCGATGATCGCAGTCAGGACAAGCTGATGGAGCTTCTTAACGAGGAATTGAAGGACGCGACCGTCGTCAGCGTCGCCCATCGCGCTGAACTGGAGGCGTTCCATAGCCGCAAGATCACACTTGAGCGCCGCAAGGGCGGGGCGAAGTTTGTCAGCGACATTGATCTGATTCCGCGTGATAGCCGCAGGCGCTTACTGGGACGCTGGCTGCGCAAACGCAAGGCGCCTCCACTCCCGCCCCAGCAGGCGGCTTAAAGCCCGCATCTAGCGCTGATTGCCGACTGATTTCCGAGATTGCATGCTCAGAGGGATCTGGATGGGAAGCCTCCTTGAGAGGCACAGGCTTTCCGAAAAGCACTCCAATATTCCGCAGTCGTAAATTTCGCGACAACGGCCGCCCCTACGTTCAGCACACTGGCGAATTATCCCTGATTATCACGAGCATCGATAAATCCTTGCGAAACAATGCGCGATTCCGGTCCAACAAAATTGGCAAACCCATTGATCTTACGCGATTATCGCCCTTCGCTAGGGAGTTCCAAATGTCCATTTTGGATGGACCTACACCTGCCCGACCGGCCGTCTGTCCCGCTTCCGCAGCACGGCCGCGCCGGGTTCATTGTCGCCAAATTTGCCAGCGCGATCTTATTTTGAGACGGTCCGCGCAGGAACTCCTCACCGCAAGAGAGTCAACATTGCCTGACAATCGCTCGCGCGTGGACGGCGCCCGGGTCCTCAAGGATCTCAATACGCTGCGCGGCATCGGCGCCTACAAGACCGGCGTTCACAAGCCAACCTTCTCGGAAGCGCATATGCGCTCACTGAAGTGGCTTGCCGAGCGACTGCCCGAGGCAGGACTCACGGCCGAGATCGACGGCATCGGCAATGTACTCGGCACATCCGCGAAACCCGGACCGAAACTTTTGGCCGGTTCGCATCTTGAGAGCCAGAATTACGCGGGCTGGCTCGATGGACCGCTCGGCGTGGTCTATGCGCTCGAAGCCGCCCGCGTCATCAATCCCGATCCGAACGCGACCGTCGAGGTCGCCGCCTGGTGCGATGAAGAAGGACATTTCGGCCATTTCCTCGGCTCCAGGTCCTATGTCGGCGCCGTCAGCGAGGACGACATCGACGCCGCGCGCGACCGCAGCAGCGGCCGTCCCATGCGCGAGGCCTTGCGCGACGCCGGTCTTGCCGGCCGGACGCGGGCCAGCGTCGAACGCGGGCGCCACATCGGATATCTCGAGGCGCATATCGAGCAGGGCTCGACGCTCGAAAGCGGCGGCCTCAAGATCGGCGTCGTCACTTCGATCGTCGGCATCTGGCAATACCGGATCGCCTTTGAGGGCGAGCAAAACCACGCCGGCACGACCCGGATGGCGGTCCGCAAGGATGCCGGCCTGGCGCTGGCGCGATTCTGCGTCGATATCGACGATCGTTTCCCGTCCCTGTGCGGACCGCGCACGGTTTGGACCACCGGCCGCATCACACTCGATCCCGGCGCGCCCAGTATCATCCCGGGACGCGCGGAAATGCTGTTCCAGATTCGCGACGACGATCCCCGCGTGATCGAGCGTCTCGAAGACCTGTTGCGCGGCATGGCCGCGGACGTCAGCGCGAAGGGCCGCTGCACGGTCACGATAGAGCGTCTCCGCACCGGCGCGCCTGCGATGATGGATGCCGGCTTTCAGCATGCAATCGAAGCGGCCAGCACAGCCTTCGCCGGTGGCAAATCCATCCGCATGCCCTCGGGCGCCGGTCACGACGCCCAAATTCTCGCCACCATCATGCCATCAGGCATGCTGTTCGTGCCCTCGATCGGCGGCATCAGCCATCACTGGAGCGAGAACACCGGCGATACCGACATCGTCACCGGCGCCGAAGTGTTCGTTGACGCCTGCCGGCGCCTGCTGGCGCGATGAATGTACCGGCTTCATCCAACCTTTCGACGGCCTCGTCTCCGGGACGAATAAAATGAGCAAACTGCTTGATTACGCGCGATTATCGCCTTTCGCCCAGCGACGTCAAAACCCAGTCATCTCGCTGGCTTTTGTTTCCGACAAATGCGTTTCGAACTGATATCGTTGTTTAGGCCGGACCTTGCCGGTTGGGGGATAAACGTGAAATTCATTGCCGTACTGACCGTGCTCTGCACATTTTCCGGGGCTGCGATCGCGCAAGGCTCGCCATGCCAGTCGATCGCCAAGGCAAGCGATCGCCTCGCCTGTTATGACAAGGCCGCGCCGCCGATCGCGCTGGCCAAGCCGGCCGCGTCCAAAACGCCGGCTGCGCCGGCCAAGCTGGCAAACTCCCAGACGTCGACCGAGCAGCAGGGCCATGTCGTCGATCTGCTCGCCGCGGAAAACGCGAAACTGGACGCCAAGCTCAAGACCATCTGCCGCGGCTGCTAAACCGCTCGCGCTGCCCCGGCACGGGCATTCCGGAACGCCGCAGGCCTGCTGCTTGCTGTCGCATGTGCGTGATTCCGGCAGCGGACAAGATCGAAAAATGGCATATCTGCCGTCCTGATGCTGCTCCTCGAAGCCCTCCCCACCGTCATTGGCACCGCGGCGATTGCGCCGGCGCTCCTGATTCTATGGCTGGTGATCGCCGCCGGCGAGCGGCCGGGGCCGCCGGCCAAGGTGTGGACCGCGTTTCTGCTCGGCGCCGCCAGCATTTCGCTGCTCGGCGTGGCGCGCGCTCCGTTTGCCTCGCTGCTCGCCGTCCCCGGACATCCCTGGATCTCGCAGGTGCTGCATTCGATCCTCGGGGTCGCCGCGCCCGAGGAGATCGTCAAGATCCTCGTCATCGTCGCGGTCTCGACGCGGCGCCGGGCGGGCGCAGACCCGATGGACACCGTGGTCTATGGCGCCGCCGCCGGCCTCGGTTTCGCGGCCTATGAGAATCTGGCCTACCTCGTGCAGCATCAGGAGATCTGGCGCTCGCTGGCGGCGCTGCGCAGCGTGCTGACCGTGCCGTTCCATGGTGCGCTCGGCATCATCGCCGGCGCCTATCTCACGCTTGCGCGATCCGGAACCGCGCTCGGCGCGCACCGGCATAACCGCGACTGGGCGCGCATCTCCAGCCGAATCCTGATCCTGCTGGCGCCGCTGACACTGCATGCCGCGTTCGACTTCCCGCTGCTGACGCTGCAGCAGAATCCGGACCTCGAACAGTCCACCCGGTTGGTGCTGGGCACGGCCAGCGTGCTGATCGGCTTCAGCTCGATCGCCTTTGCGGTGCGGCTGGTGCGGCGGGTCGGCCGCCATCACGCGCCACGCACCGAAGTCGCGCGCGAGCGGCTCAGCCAGTTGCGGCGAATGTGGGCGCTTTTGGTGGCGGGCGGCGGCGCCGGATTTGCCGGCCTCGCCTTCGTACTGACCTCGATCCACCACTGGCTGGTCAATCCCGAACGCAACATGGCGCTGGCTCTGGTCCCGATCGGCCTGACGTCGATCCTGATCGGCGCAGCGTTGCTGCTGGCAACCACCGCGGTCTACGTTCTCGGCCGCAATCGCATGCGCACGACATCGGAGGGGTTTTCCTCCGTGCCCGGCCAATGACAACGCCGGGCTGACAACGCCGGACGCCAACAAATTTGACCCGGCGGCCCCGGCGCAAGCTATATTGCCCGAGTCACCTCAGTGTTGCCGGCATCGGGAGACTTTCCATGACCCTTCCCCAGGACATCGCCAAGCTGCAATCCGAAATGAATGCTGCGGTTCGTGAGCACTGGAAGGCCTTCCTGTTCGAAGGCATCCTGCTGGTGATCCTGGGGTTGGCCGCGATGATCGTACCGCCGCTGGCGGGCCTTGCAATCACGATCTTCCTGGGCTGGATGTTTCTCGTCAGCGGCGTAGCAGGACTAGCGATGACATTCTGGGCCCGGCAGATGCCGGGCTTCTGGTGGTCGCTGATTTCGGCAGCGCTCGCCATCGGCGCCGGCATCATCCTGCTGGCAAAACCCGCACAAGGCGTACTGACCCTCACGATCGTGATCGGCGCGTATTTCCTGGCCGAAGGCGTCGCCACCATCATGTACGCATTGGAGCACCGCCGCGAATTGTCCGAGCGCTGGAGCTGGATGGCGTTCTCCGGTGTACTGGACATCCTGATATCCGCGATGATCATCATGGGATTGCCGGGCTCGGCGGAATGGGCGATCGGCCTTCTGGTCGGCATCAACCTGCTGTTCGGCGGCGCATCGCTGATCGGAATGGCGCTGGCTGCGCGCAAATCCTGAACCGGACCATTCGTCTTTTTTTGGGATGACAAGGCGTACCGCATGCGCTATAGGCCAGCCATGATCACCGTCGCCACCAGCTATTATTGGTACTTTAGCTTCGACAGCTCGCTGGCGGCGGGAGGATCACGCTCAATCTGACAAATTGCAGCAGAAAGTCCGAACAGCCGCCGCCCGATCTGGCGGCTTTTTGTTTGGCCGGCAGGTCCCTCAAAAAACAGGAGCCATAGCCGTGTTGAGCACGACAGACGATCTTCGGATCAACGAAATAAAAGAGCTGACTACGCCGCAAGAGGTCATGCGCGAGATCCCGCGCACCCTGACCGCGACGCGCGTCGTGATGGCCGCACGCAACGCCATCCACGCCATCCTCAACGGGTCCGACGATCGCCTTCTGGTCGTCGTCGGCCCCTGCTCCGTCCATGATCCCGTCGCAGCCATGGACTACGCCGAGCGCCTCATCGCGTTGCGTGAGCGGCTGTCCGACCGGCTCGAGATCGTGATGCGGGTCTATTTCGAGAAACCGCGCACGACGGTGGGGTGGAAGGGACTGATCAACGATCCCGACCTCGACGGCAGCTTCAACATCAACAAGGGCCTGCGTCTTGCCCGCAACGTGCTTTCCGCCGTCAATAATCTCGGGCTGCCCGCCGCAACCGAGTTTCTCGATCTCACGACACCGCAATACATTGCCGACCTCGTGGCTTGGGCGGCCATCGGCGCGCGCACTACTGAAAGCCAGATTCACCGAGAGCTCGCGTCCGGACTGTCCTGCCCCGTCGGCTTCAAGAATGGCACCGACGGCAATGTGCGGATCGCCGCCGACGCGGTCAAATCGGCATCGCATCCTCACCATTTCATGGCCGTGACCAAGGGAGGCCGTTCGGCGATAGCGGCGACATCCGGCAATGAGGACTGCCACATCATTCTGCGTGGCGGCAGCAAGCCGAACTACGACCAGGCAAGCGTCGCTTCGGCCTCGGCCGAACTCGCCCGCGCAGGCGTGGCGCCGCGGATCATGATCGACACCAGTCACGCCAACAGCAGCAAGAAGCCGGAGAACCAGCCGCTGGTCGTTGCCGATATCGCCCGCCAGCTATCCGACGGCGAACAGCGCATCATCGGGGTCATGATCGAGAGCAATCTGGTTGCGGGCCGCCAGGATGTGCTGCCGGGCACGGCGCTGACCTACGGGCAGAGCATTACCGACGGCTGCATCGACTGGCAGACGACCTTGCCGGCGCTCAACCTGCTGGCCGACGCCGTTGCGGCAAGACGGGACGTGCAGCGCCGCAAATTGCGGGAGCTTTCGGCCTAGGGCATCTTCCAGTTCGGTGGCCTTATCCTTCGAGACGCGGCGAAGACGCCGCTCCTCAGGATGAGGTCTTAGAACCTCGTGGTGAGGAGTGCGGCAACGCCGCGCGTCTCGAACCACGAGGCCACCGGCGCGGCCTAGCAGCCGCGGCAGATGCTCCTGATTTTGCGGTCGAGCGCGGCGTCTTCCTTGTTGTACGGATTGTTCGGATCGCTCAGGTTCTTCTCCGAGGGAACGTCGCTGGCGCGCGGCTGGCGGTGTCCGATCGGGGCCTGCGGAATCGTCGGGTTTTTCACGGCGGTGGACGATCCGCCGCTGTTGCCGGTTTGCGCGATGGCTGCGGGTAAGCCGATCAGGATCAGCAGCGCCGTGGTCGTGATCAATCTTCGCATCCTGCTTCTCCCATTCTCAAAGTTATGCATCCAACTATCGCGTCCGGTCGGGAACCTCGATCGTTGCGCAATTGCGGCGCCCCTGGGCGGCGCAGTCCTGAACCTTTCGCACGTCGGCCATGGTGCTCAGCAGCCAGACGCCCGCCGCTGCCAGCACCGCTAAGAAACCCAGCAACACCGCGTTCTCGACGTGGCGGTTGCCTTCGTCCTCCGGCGGCTCCGGCCCTGCCTTTCTACCGTCCGCCGTCATCGGATCATGCCGTCGGAGGATAGAGGTGAACGTCGCCGCAATAGTCGACGACACGATAGCGCGTTTCGGCTCCGACTTCACCTTCCGATGGCGA
>JBAQER010000881.1:0-3991 GCA_049286845.1 Bradyrhizobium sp. | reverse complement strand
CCTGTAGGATGGGTTGAGCGACCGCGTCCGCCGAAGCTGAAGCTGGCGAAGGTGGACGCGAAACCCATCGAGGCAGTCGCGACAAGCGATGGGTTTCGCTAGGGCTTAACCCACCCTACGCGCTGATGGCGAATGTGGTTATCCGACCAGTGGTTAACCCCGGATGTCGCTCCGCTCATCCGGGCTACGCTTGCTATTGCGCAGACGCATAAGGATTGTCCACAACCAAAAATAGTGATCTACTTTTTCCGCTCCAATCCAAGGTAAGGGGGGTTCAATGAGTCATTTGCTTTGGCGCTGGTGATTGCGTCGGCTTTTGCGGTGGTGGAGAGCTCAGCCAATGAACTTTCAGCCCCGGCTCGTCGAGGCAATGTCCGAACGCTGTGGATACAGGCGCAAGGCCCCCAGTGTTATCCTGGCTCCTGCCGAGTCGACTATGATGACTGTGTGTCGGGCTGTCGGCATTTTTTTCAAGGTTGGGCGGCACAGAAGAACTGCATTGATTCCTGTATCCGCAAGTTGCGTGAGTGCCGCCAGGAGTGCGGCCAGTGAGCAAGCAAAGAAGTCTCACGGCTGGGAGCCGTCTAGCTACGTAAGGCGGATTCGCGAAGCGTAATCCGCCGATCGATTACGCCGAAAGGCGAGTTACGCCTCAACCCGCCCTACGTTTGCGAAGGTGCGGGTCTCACAACACCCGATTGCTCTCCTTCACCTTCTCCGCATCCAGATAAACCTGTCCGCCCATCTCCTTGAACTTGGCGCTCATCTGCGCCATGCCGTCCTCGATCACGCCCGACACCGACATGCCGACGGCGCCGCCGGCCACCGCGCGCTTGTCGGGATCGTTCAGCGTCGCCGCGTAGTCCCGCACGTCCTGCGTGATCTTCATCGAGCAGAATTTCGGGCCGCACATCGAGCAGAAATGCGCGACCTTGTGGGCTTCCTTGGGCAGCGTCTCGTCGTGATAGAGCCGCGCGGTTTCCGGGTCTAAGCCGAGGTTGAACTGATCCTCCCAGCGGAAGTCGAAGCGGGCGCGGCTCAATGCGTCGTCGCGCAGTTGCGCCGCGGGGTGGCCCTTGCCGAGATCGGAGGCGTGCGCCGCGATCTTGTAGGTGATGACGCCGACCTTGACGTCGTCGCGGTTGGGCAGGCCGAGATGCTCCTTCGGCGTCACGTAGCACAGCATCGCGCAGCCGAACCAGCCGATCATGGCGGCGCCGATGCCGGAGGTGATGTGGTCGTAGCCCGGCGCGATGTCGGTGGTCAGCGGGCCCAATGTATAGAACGGCGCCTCGCCGCACTCTTTCAGCTGCTTGTCCATGTTGATCTTGATCTTGTGCAGCGGCACATGGCCGGGCCCCTCGATCATCACCTGGCAACCCTTCTTCCAGGCGATTTGAGTGAGCTCGCCGAGCGTCTCCAGTTCGGCGAATTGCGCGCGGTCGTTGGCGTCGGCGATCGAGCCCGGCCGGAGGCCGTCGCCGAGCGAGAACGACACGTCGTATTTGCGCATCAGGTCGCAGATTTCCTCGAAGTGGGTGTAGAGGAAGCTCTCCTTGTGATGCGCGAGACACCACTTCGCCATGATCGAGCCGCCGCGCGAGACGATGCCGGTGACGCGGTTGGCGGTGAGGTGGATGTAGGGCAGCCGGACGCCGGCGTGGATGGTGAAGTAGTCGACGCCCTGTTCGCACTGCTCGATCAGCGTGTCCTTGTAGAGCTCCCAGGTCAGTTGGACGGGATCGCCGTCGCACTTCTCCAGCGCCTGATAAATGGGAACGGTACCGATCGGGATCGGCGCATTGCGCAGGATCCATTCCCGCGTGGTGTGGATGTTGCGCCCCGTGGAGAGGTCCATCACGGTGTCGGCGCCCCAGCGGATCGCCCACACCATCTTGTCGACTTCTTCCTCGACCGATGAGGTGACCGCGGAGTTGCCGATATTGGCGTTGATCTTGGTCAGGAAGTTGCGGCCGATGATCATCGGCTCGAGTTCGCCGTGGTTGATGTTGCAGGGGATGATGGCGCGGCCGCGCGCGATCTCGCTGCGGACGAACTCAGGCGTGACGAAGGCTGGCACCGAGGCGCCGAAGCTTTCGCCGTCGGCGATCGCGGCTTCGGCGCGTTCGAGCTGCTGCTTGCGGCCGAGATTCTCTCTGACGGCAACGTAGATCATCTCCTTGGTGATGATGCCGGCGCGGGCGAATTCGAGCTGGGTGATCATGTGGCCATCGAGCCCGCGCAGCGGCTTGTGATGCGCGGTGAACGATTTCGCCGCATGCGCCGCGCCGACATTGCCGTTGTCTTCCGGCTTGATGTCGCGGCCCTGATATTCCTCGACGCCGCCGCGCTCCTTGACCCAGGCGATGCGGCCCCGCGCGAGACCGGCATTGACGTCGATGGTGACGGCCGGATCGGTGTAGGGGCCCGAGGTGTCGTACACCGGCAAGTCCGGCTCGCCGGCACCCTTGCTCAGGATGATCTCGCGCAGCGGCACGCGCAGGTCGGGCGCCTCGTCGGGCGTGACGAAGATCTTGCGCGAGGACGGCAGCGGGCCGGTGGTGACGGCGGGCAGCGTGGTGTCGGGATTGGAGCGGATGTTCATGGCCTATCCTCCTGTGATTCTTGTTGTCATTCCGGACGGTGCGCGAAGCGGACCGATCCGGAATCTCGAAGTTTAGAAACCGAAGTGAGATTCCGGGTTCGCGCTGACGCGCGCCCCGGAATGACGTTGTGGTTGGTCCTCATCACGCCACCTCCGCGTTCAACCCGAGCCACGCGCGCACCCGCGCGTCGGGGTCGGCGTTCTGGGTGACGTCGCTGACGACGGCGATGGAATCGGCGCCGGCCTTGAAAATCTCCGCGGCGTGTTCGAGCTTGATGCCGCCGATCGCGACCAGCGGGATGTTGCCGATGCGCTTCTTCCATTCGGTGATCTTCGGAATGCCCTGCGGCGCGAAGCGCATCGATTTCAGCGTGGTCGGGAAGATCGGCCCCAGCGCGACATAGTCGGGCCTGGCGCGCAGAGCGGTTTCGAGCTCCTCGTCGTCATGGGTCGAGATGCCGAGCGTCAGGCCGGCGTCGCGGATCGCCTTGAGGTCGGCTTCCGCAAGATCCTCCTGGCCGAGATGCAGATGTTTTGCCCCCGCCGCGATCGCCGCGCGCCAGTAGTCGTTGACCACGAGTTTGGCCGGCGTGCCCTTGATCACCTCCAGCGCGTCGCGCACGATCTGTAGCGCGTCGGCATCGTTGAGCTCCTTGGCGCGCAATTGAATGGTGCCGACACCGAGCAGCGCCAGCCGCGCCACCCAGGCCACGGTATCGACGACGGGATAGAATCGATCAGGATACGGCATGCCAGAACGGTGTCCCAACGACAGGGGTTGAAGGGGAGGCGAAGTCGCGGGCTTCCATCAGGCCCGCTTCATAGGCGGTGCGGCCAGCCTCGACGCCGGAGCGAAACGCCCTGGCCATGGCGACGGGGTCGGCGGCCTTGGCGATGGCGGTGTTGAGCAGCACGGCGTCGTAGCCGAGTTCCAGCGCCTGCGCCGCGTGGCTGGGCGCGCCCAAACCGGCATCGACCACCAGCGTGATGTCGGGCAGCCGGTCGCGCAGCAATTTCAGCGCGTCGCGGTTGACGATGCCCCTGGCGCTGCCGATCGGCGCCGCCCACGGCATCACCACCTTGCAGCCGGCATCGACCAGCCGCATCGCGACACCGAGGTCCTCGGTGCAATAGGGAAACACTTCAAAGCCGTCCTTGATCAGGATGCCGGCCGCCTCGACGAGGCCAACCACGTCGGGCTGCAGCGTGTCGTTGTCGGCGATCACCTCGAGCTTGATCCAGCTCGTACCGAACAGTTCGCGCGCCAGCTTCGCCGTGGTCACCGCCTCGCGCACGCTGCGGCAGCCGGCGGTGTTCGGCAGCACCGTGACGTCGAGCTCGCGGATCAGCGACCAGAACGCATCGCCGGTCTTGCCGCCGGCGGAT
>JBAQER010000880.1:0-2096 GCA_049286845.1 Bradyrhizobium sp. | reverse complement strand
GGTTCCCATCGTCGTGGCAGCCCCGATCAAGGATCCAGGGAGCTTGCTGGATTGACATTCGACCGTTCCATGGCTTAGAAACCGGCCGTCCCGGGCGGTATGGCCGCTGGCGGGATTGATCTCATTTTGCCACTTTCGGCCTGTCCAAAAACGGCCTTTCAAAGCATCAGGATTGTCCCATGAAGGTCCGTAACTCGCTGAAATCGCTGCGTGGCCGCCACCGCAACAACCGTCTGGTCCGCCGCAAGGGCCGGGTTTACGTGATCAACAAGGTTCAGCGCCGTTTCAAGGCGCGCCAGGGTTGATTCCAGGCTGAAGCGAGCCTGAGTTCCGGCTTTCCGGCGCTCGCGGATATTTCAGGCCATCACGGGTCTTTGACGTCTTGCTGCTTTGCAAGCGCGTTTTGCTGCGTCTAGACTTTGACGATGGCAACGAGATTCCCCCGCGCGCGCCGCCGGCTCACCATTCTCCTCGCCGCGACGTTTGCCGCGGTGTCGGCTCCCGCGTCGGCGCAGGATCCAAGGGGCGCCCCGCCGAAGAACCAGAAGAAATTGCCGGAGGCGCCGAGCAAGCTGCCCAAGGTCGGTGCCGACAAGACGCGAGGGCTGGACTTCCTGTTCGGCGCGCTGAAGGCGGCACCCGACGAGGCCAGCGCCAAGCACGTCGAGGCGCGGATCTGGGCGCTGTGGATGCAGACCCCGAGCGATACGGCGGCGCTCTTGATGATGCGTGCCAAGGCCGCGATGGACGCCCAGCAGGTCGACGTCGCGCTGAAGCTGCTCGACTCCGTGGTCAAGCTGCGCCCGGATTACGTCGAGGGATGGAACCGGCGCGCGACGCTGTACTATCTCAAGAACGATTACGCCCATTCGCTGCAGGATATCGAGCAGGTCCTGGTCCGCGAGCCCCGCCATTTCGGCGCGCTGGCCGGGCTCGGCATGATCATGCAGGATATCGGCGACGAAAGGCGTGCGCTCGACGCCTTCCGCAAGGCGCTCGCGATCAACCCGCATCTCGAGAAGGTGCCGGAACTGGTCAAGACCCTGAGCGAGAAGGTCGAAGGCCGCGATATCTGATCGATTTATTATCGTTCCGATCGCGCCGAATTAACTACGACCGCAGACAATCCAGCGCCAGCGGCTACGGCTTTCGCTACCCCGCACCTACCTGATCTTGATGGCGGGATAGGAGCTGAACCATGAAACGCTTGATGCTGGCCGTCGCGATGACCGCAGCGATCGGAACCGCTGGTTTTGCCGATGGACTCTTTTGGGTGGTCGGCAATCGCGCGACCAGCAAATGCGACATCGTGACCAACAATCCGGTGATCGTCGGCGACATCTGGTTCGGGGACGGTCCTTATAAGTCCGTCGAAGACGCCAACCTTGCCCGCTCGACCATCAGCGCCTGTCCGAAGGAAGCTCCGCCGCCCGCCAGTTGTGAGGGCAGCTGCGACAAGGACAAGAAGGGTTAGTGCAGGGCGTTGTTGCCGCGCTCCAGGGGTCCCGCCTGGGCGATGATGGCATGCAGCTGCTGAACTTCCGCTTCCAGATGCTCGTTGACCAGCAGCAGGGCCTTCAGGGCCCCGCGCATGTCGCCGCCGCAGCGGGCCACGATTTCGTCGATGGCGATTTCATTCGGTTTGGTCATCGAAAATCCCCCAATGAGACCAAGACACTACCCCGGTGACGCGCCCTGCGTTTCCTGTGGATTGTGTGGATAACCCGGCCACCAGAGCCTCGACGGTGCTCGCCCGTTACATGGCAAAAGTGCGGATGACGATGATATAAAGTTGCCGATGACGGCGATATGAAGGCGCCTGGCATGTGGCGGGAAAACCTTCGTTACCCGCCGCGAAACCATCCCCGCCATGACGCCGTAACTGGTTCGTGCCAAAGATCGTCCGGACATTGCAAATGATATTCATGGTCGTCGTGGCGGTGCTGGCGATCCTGGCGCTGATCACGCAGGCTGGCGTCTTCCTGCTGGAGCGCACTTATCCCGCGCGAGGCAAGATGATCGGGGTTAAGGGTGGCGCCCTCCACGTCGTCGATATCGGGCCGCGCGATGCCGCCGGCCCCGCCATCGTGATGATC
>JBAQER010000879.1:0-6069 GCA_049286845.1 Bradyrhizobium sp. | reverse complement strand
CGCCCGAGCACATCAGGGTCGCCGCCTGATTGACCGGCAGCGGATCGTAGTCGAGCAAATATTTGGCGTCGGGCACCAGTACGTGGCTGGCGAAACCGCCGTCGATCGAGACGCCGAGGAAGCGTTGCTTGACGCAGAGATTTTCGTCGCCGTTGAGACAGTCGCGGCACTGGCCGCAGCCGATCCAGGGGAATACCGCCTTCTTCGTTCCGACCAGACCCTTCGAAACATCGGCACCGACTTCCTCGACGATCCCCGCGATCTCGTGTCCCAGCGTGAACGGCAGCGTCATGCCGCGCGTGGTGTCGAGCTTCTTGCCGCCGCCGAGATCGGCATAGCCGTCCTGGATGTGCAGGTCGGAATGGCACAACCCGCAGCGCTCGATGCGGACCAGGACTTCCCTGCCTTGCGGCTTCGGCGTCTCGACGATGGTTTCGCACAGAGGCGCATCGAACTTGACCAGTGATTGGCGTCGCATCAGCGCCATGACGTTTCTCTCCTTCAGGACGTTTTTGTCGCGCGTATATTTATCAATTCACGGGCCATGGCAACAAAGCCGGAGACCGGGACGGTTTCGGCGCGCCTCGTGACGTCGACCTGCGCGGCGGCGGCCAGTCGGGCCGGGTCGACGGAAAGCGATTTCAGGCTTTGGCGCAGCATCTTTCGCCGCTGGCCGAACGCCGCCGCTGCCACCTGCTCGAGCGCCCGGCGGTCGCACGCCTCAGGCGCCTTGCGCGGCACCAGCCGCACCACCGACGAGGTGACCTTGGGCTGCGGCACGAAGGCCGCGGGCGAGATGTCGAACAGGATTTTCGTCTCCGTGCGCCAGTTCGCCAGCACTGCCAGCCGCCCATAGGCCTCGTCGTTCTCGCGCGCGACGATGCGCTCGGCCACTTCGCGCTGAAACATCAGCACCATCATGTCGTACCAGGGCGGCCATGGCTCGATCGACAGCCAGTCGATCAGGAGCGCGGTCGCGATGTTGTAGGGCAGGTTGGCGACGATCTTCGCCGGTTGATCGCCGAGCAACGGCCGTGGATCGAAGGCCTGCGCGTCGGCGCAGATGATTTGCAGCCGTCCCGGATACCGCCGTGCGATCTGTTCGAGCGGCCCGAGCGCGCGCTCGTCGCGCTCCACCGCGATGACGCGCTGCGCGCCCAGTGCCAGCAGCGCGCGCGTCAGGCCGCCGGGGCCGGGACCGATCTCGATCACCGTGGCGTCCTGCAGCGGCCCTGCCGCGCGCGCAATCCGCGCAGTGAGGTTGAGGTCGAGCAGGAAATTCTGGCCGAGCGATTTGCGGGCCGACAGGGAATGCTGGCGAATGACTTCGCGAAGCGGCGGCAGGTCGTCGATCGCGCTCATGCCGGCTGCGCCGCCGCCATGCGGGCGGCCAGCCGCAACGCCGCGATCAGGCTCGACGGATTGGCGCGGCCGGTGCCGGCGATGTCGAAGGCAGTGCCATGGTCCGGCGAGGTGCGAATGAACGGCAATCCCAGGGTGACGTTGACCGCGTCCTCGAAGGCAAGCGTCTTGATCGGGATCAGCGCCTGATCGTGATACATGCAGATTGCGCAGTCATAGGTCTTGCGCGCGGCGGCGTGGAACATGGTGTCGGCCGGCAACGGGCCCCTGGCCTCGATGCCTTCGCCGCGCAGGATTTCGACGGCCGGCGCCACGATGGTCTGGTCCTCGACGCCGAGCGAGCCGTCTTCGCCGGCGTGGGGATTGAGGCCGGATATCGCAAGACGCGGACAAGCGAGGCCGAAGCGGGCTTTCAGATCCGCGACCACGATGCGGGCCGTGGTGACGATCAACTCGCTCGACAGCTGCGCGATCGCCTCGCGCAGCGAAAGGTGGATCGTCACCGGCACGACGGCGAGGGCGGGCGACCACAGCATCATCACCGGCTGCGGCGTATGGCCGCCTGACGCCGCGAGCTCGGCGAGAAATTCGGTATGGCCGGGATGCCGGAACCCGGCGCGGTAGAGCACGCTTTTCGCGATCGGATTGGTGACGACCGCGGCGGCTCGCCCGCTGGCGACGTCGGCCACCGCCTGACGAATGGAAGCCAGCGCCGCCTCCGCACTGCTGTCATCGGGATGGCCCGGCCGCGCCGTTGCGACATGGCCGGTAGCGACGACAGGCAATGCTTCGGCGAATGCAGCGGGCGCATCCTCGGGCCGGACGTCGGCGAACGGCACGGCGAGTCCCAGCGCCTTGGCGCGGTGACTGAGATAGTCGCGATCGCCGAGCAGATAGAATGCGGGAAGCTTCAGTTCATCGCGGCGCAGCCACGCCTCGATCGTGATGTCGGGCCCGATTCCCGCAGGTTCACCTGAGGTCAGCGCGAGCGGCTTTGCCATGCATCAACGATATTCGATCATCGCGGCTCTGCGGACTTCCTGCAGGTACGACTTCGACTTCGCCTCGTACTTCTCGACAAACATCTTGTCCCGGATTTCCTTTTTCTTCGGCGTGTCGACGGTGGTCGCCTTCCGCGCGCATAGCGCAACCATCTCGACGCCCTGTTTGGTCACCTCGGGCGCGGTCAGATGGCCGATCGGGGTCTTGTCGAGCACTTCACGAAGCACAGCCGGTATGTCGGCCGAAGTCTTGGTCACGACCTCGCGTATCGCGGCGTTCGGCATCGACTTGAAATAGGAGTTGGCCTCTTCGCAGGTCTGCACGCGACCGCGCAACACTTCGGCTTCCTTGCGCCGTGCCTCGAGGGTGGCAGGGGGCGATCCTTTCGGGACGATCAATACGACCGGCTGCAGCCGGTATTCGAAGGCTTCGACCTCCAGTTTCTCGTTGCCGTTGGCCTGCACGGCGGCGGCGACGTCCTTTTCGCCGACCTGGAGGCTCTGCCTGTAGCGCCCGCGGACCAGGCTGCTCCAAACCATCTCGGCCTTCAGGCGCGCCTTCAGCGTCTCCGGACGGATGCCCTGGCTTTCGAGAGACTTGGTGAGCTGGTCGGGCGCCAGGCGCATCCGCGCCCCCATCGCCGCATAGGACTGATCGATATCGGAGCTGGACGGGTCGACGCCGTATTTCTTGCCTTCCTTGATCTTCACCTTTTCGTCGATCAGTTCATTGATCACCTCCTGGCGGACGGCGGGCTTGCGCGTGGTCAGGAAGTTCAGCTTGCCCCGCTGTTCGATGTCGTAGTTGGTGATGGGTTCGCCGTTGACCATGACGGCGACGGTCTGCGCCTGCAGCGGCGAACCGGCGCCCATCAGGATCAGGGCCGTGGCGCAACCCAGGATGAGAGAACAAAAGCGGTGAAACAGCGTAGGGCTCGTCATGGTCATATTCGTTATATCAACCCGATTCGAAGTGGATCCGCGACGCGGGAATGATCCTCCGGCAACATCGAAGCCGGCTTTATTATTGTATGCCGCTGGCGCTGCCCGATGAGGACGAATTGGCAAGCGTCCGCAGGCCGATCTGCAACATGAACGCGTGACTGAGTACCGGCGGCGTGGTGCCCGCAGAGTAGCTGTAGGACGTCACGTAGTTGGCGGCGAGCACGAAGCAGTCGTCCACGTAGCCGGCGCCGACGATGTACTGATTGACCTTGTTGGCCTCAAGGTCCCAGCGAGCCGCACCCGTCACTACCCAGTTCGCGGCGAGCTTGATCGAGCCGGTGCCGAGCAATCCTTCGCGACGCGTCAGGTAGCCGAGTTCCGGCTGCGCGGCGTAATTGCCGTACAGCAGGCTGACCGACCAGCGGTCGAAGCTGGCGCGGCCTTCAGCCTCGAAACGATTGATATCCAGCGTGGCCTCGTCCATGCGCGAGCGAACGCTGAACGTGTAAGTCCGGTTTGGCGAATAATTGACGCGGCCGACATAGTCGGAGCGGGAATTCTGCAAGCCGGAGGCGACGCCGGTGTTGGTCACGTCCGCCACCGCGAACGAGTTCATGCCGAACAGCTGGTAGGACTGGCCGAACAACACATTGATGGAGCCGCCGCGGTCGAATTGCGTGGTGGCCTGCACGCCGACATTGGCGCGGCCGCCGCCTTCGACGCGGTCGTAGCCCGAGAACTTGTCGACGGCGAACAGGTTGCTGGCGTCGAACACCATGCTCTGTGCGTCCTCGTTGGGGAACCGGCCCGCATAGGTTTCGTTGGGACGAATGATGATCTGTGCGATCGGCTCGATCGTCGTAGAGCCCCAAGGCTGAACGTTGATGAAGGGATAGCGATATTCCATGCCGACGGTCGGCATCACGCGCAGCGCCTCAGTGTCGCCGACCGGGAGGAAATTCGAAACGCCGGGCTGGTTCGAAATCGAGGCACTGATCGCGTCGGCGCGAATGATGGCAAACGGCGTCCAGATCTGGCCGATGGAATCGGTGAACGAGCGCCGCCATTGCGCCTCGGCAGTCAGGCGCGTGTAAGTGCCGGGTATGCCGCGAAGCAGGCACTGGCTGGGCAGCCGCGCCAGCGGGTCGGCAGACGCGGTCGTGCACAGGCTGTTGGTATTTGCGAGCGTCGTGATCGGGTCGAACGCCGCGGTGTTCCGCGACAGGCTGGTGAAGTTGGTCTTGTAGCTGACCTCGCCGCCGAAAATCGGGCTGTTGATCACGTTCGAATAGTCGATAACCGGATGAATGACGGGAACCTTGTCCTGGAAGCCCGAAAAACTGAGATAGTAGATCGTGCGCGCGTCGAAGAAGCTGCGGTTGCCGACGCCGGTCAGATAAAGCTGCGAAATCGCCTCGGTCGGCAGGCTCAGGAACGAGCCCAACGGATCCCGGTACTGGGACAGCCGGTAGTCGGACATGAAGTAGTAGTCGGACACCAGCACGCCGTCCCAGCCCCATACCCATTTGTCGTTGAGCGCGAACTGGCCCTTTGATTCGACGCCGCCGCGGAACTGGCGGTCGCCGGGCTGGCCTGCGAAGGCGCCGGGGTCGAGCTGGTCGATGCCGTAGGCGCGGATCTGATACGATCCGTTGATCAGCCGCTGGCGGAATTCACCCTGGAACAGCACGCCTTGCCGGGTCGTGAAACGCGGGTTGAAGGTCGCGTCATAGTCCGGCGCGATCGCCCAGTAGAACGGGGTCTCGACGCCGAAGCCGTAGGTCGATACCGAGGAAAATCCCGGCATCAGGAATCCGGTCTTGCGCTTCACGGTCGGATCGGGCGTGGAAAAATACGGCAGATAGGCCATCGGAACGCCGAAGAATTCGAGCTGCGCGTTCTCGAAGTAGAGCATCTTCTCGGTCTGGTCGTGAATGATGCGCGCGCCCTTGACCTGCCACAGCGGCGGCTTCTTCGGATCGTCCTTGCAGGGCGCGCAGGCGGTATAAACGCCGTTCTCGAACACGGTGTAGTTGCCGCTGGAACGGTCCATGCGGGTTGCCGCCATGCGCGTCGCGTCGGCGGTGTCGACGCGCAGCGAATCGACGAAACCGTCACGGTAATCGTCGCTCAGATCCATGATGTTGGCGTAGGTGACCTTGCCTTCCGCATCGGTCATGCGGATGTTGCCCTCGGCGTGGAGCCGCTTGGTCTTCTGGTCGTAGACCACCTTGTCGGCCTCGACGCTGGTGCCGTTGTAGAACATCTGCACGTTGCCGACCGCCGCAACCCGCTGATTGTTGTAGTCGTAATCGACCTCGACGGCCTGGACCAGCATCTGCCCGTCATTGGCGGGACGCACGGGCGCCGGCTTGGGGGGCCTCGGATTGTAGGTAAAGCTCTGGGCGGACGCCGGCGCGGTGCCGGCAACGCCGATTACGGCGGCCAGAACCAGCCCGCAAATCACGGCCAAAACCGGTCCGGCGGTCACGGTCGAGCGCCTCCAGTAGCGGCGCACGAGCGTGCGCCGCCGGAACGCGGACAGCCTTTCCTGGCGGGCGGCGACAACGGCCACTACCCGTCCTCCTGGTACAGCAAGGCCAAAAAGCCGGTGAGGCCGCCCACACAAACAGGCAGCCACGCCGAAGCGATCGGATGCATCAACTCAGCCTTGCTCAAATCCTCAGTAACTTTCGATAAAACGTAGAGCAGAAAGCCTGCGCCCACGCCACTTAAAACCATCTTTTGCACGCCGCCCATC
>JBAQER010000878.1:0-5414 GCA_049286845.1 Bradyrhizobium sp. | reverse complement strand
CGAGACGGCCACTTCGTGGCCTCCTCAGGATGAGGTTAACTTGTTGAAGCACAACAACCTCATGCTGAGGAGCGAGCGGCGCGAGCGTCTCGAAGCATGGGCAGCAAGCGACTCACCGATCTCACATAGTCGGTACTAGGGACGCCGGGCACTCGCCCCTACCCGACCTTGCCGATCTTCTTCACCGCCGCGATCAGGCGCGCCGAATCCGCGGCGACGAATTTTGCGAATTCCGGCGCATCCATGTAGGCGACGGGACTGCCTGCCGTCTCGAACGTCTTTACAACCTCCGGCGCCTTCACCGCCTGCGCCATCGCCTCGCGCAGCCGCGTCATGATTGGCGCCGGCAGCGCGCTCTGCGCGAACAGTCCGGCCCAGATGTAGAATTCGACATCCTTGTAGCCGAGTTCCCCGAAGGTCGGCAGGTTTGGAAAACTCGGGATCCGCGCCGCGCCCCAGTTCGCCAGCACCCGCATCTTGCCGTCGTCGACCTGCTGCTTCAGCGTACCCGGCGCCGACGCCATAGCCTGCACCGTGCCACCCAAGAGCGCGGTCAATGCGGGGCCGGCGCCGCGAAACGGCACGTGCAGCAGCTTGATGCCGGCAGAGGCCGCGAACATCTCCATCGCCACATGCAGCGTGCCGTAGGGACCCGACGAGCCGTAGGGAATCTGGCCGGGACGTTTCCTGGCGTCGTCGACGAAGTCCTGCAGCGTCTTCCATGGGGCCGACGCCGGCACCGCGAGCAGCGTCGGATCGGCGAGCACGCGCGCGACCGGCGCGAACTGCGAGACTTCGTAGGCCACCGGGCGGTCGAACAGCCGGTCGGCTTCCGGCAGCACCGCGAGCGACGACAGCGTCATCAGTAATGTATAGCCGTCGGGCTCGGCGCGCGCCGCCGCCGCGTTGCCGACCGAACCGCCGCCGCCGCCGGCGCGGTTGTCGACGATGACAGGCTTGCCCAGGATCTTCTCCAGCGCCAGTGCCACCGGCCTTGCGGCGAGATCGGCCTGGCCGCCGGCCGGAAACGGCACGATCATGGTGATATTTCGCGACGGCCATGCCGCTTGCGCGAAGGCGGCATGCGAGAGCGCGGTTTGCGCCAGCGGCAACGCGGCCGCGGCTTTCAGAAGTTCGCGTCGGTTCATTGGCGGCTTCTCCCCGGGGATTTTGTTCTGGTTGTTGGGGTTAGCCTAACCCGAAATCCGTAGGGTGGGCAAAGGCGCTCTTCGCGCCGTGCCCACCATTTATTCGCCAAACGAGCCCTGAATATCCTTCATGTCCCCGCCCCAATCTGCTGCGAGCAACCCGCGGTCGACATAGCGATGGAAGTTACTGTGCGGCCAATCGGCTACGCGCGTAACATACCCATGTTTGACTGGATTGAAATGAATGTAGTCGACATGACGCTCAAGATCCGCATCATCGCGAATTGCGTGCTCCCAATAGCGGCGCTGCCAAATGCCTTTTTCCCGTTTGGCTACCTTGCTTTCGGATCGCACGGGGGCCGTATCCAACCCCCGCGAAAAGCCGCTCTTGATCAGGCTCCAACGCGTCGAGAAATCCGAATCGCCCTCGGGCAACGCCCAAATCGAGTGAACATGATCGGGCAGGACGCAGACAGCGACAGTTTCAAACGGCCGGCCTGCTTGAACGGTTCGGTAGGTTTGCCGGAGGCGTCCGATCTCCTCGATCAGAAGGGTGCTTGGCCGTTGGGCGAGAACGACCGTGAAGAAGAAGACGCTGCCCTTGAACTTGGCTCGTATGTATTGCGGCATAGCGCACCATATCACGAAAGATGGTGGGCACGGCGCGAAGGGCGCCTTTGCCCACCCTACGAAGTTACTTTTTCTTGCCCTTGGCAAAACGCCTGGCCAGAAAATCCGCCAGCACCTCGACGCGCGCGGGACGCGGGCCGCCTGATGGCATCACCAGATGCACGGCGCCTTCGGCCTGCTTCCAGCCTTTCAGGATCACCTCGACCTCGCCCGAGGCAATGGCGTCGCCGACGATGAAATCCGGCAGGTCGGCGATGCCGAGCCCTGCCAACAGCGCCGGCATCAGCGCCTCGCCATTGTTGACGCGCAGCGGTCCCGCGGGGCGCACGCTGGCCTGCTCGCCTGCGGCATTGGTGTAGTGCCAGACACCGGGTGTGGAGAGATAGGCATAGCCGAGACATTTGTGCTGGGCGAGATGCATCGGATGGGTCGGCCGGCCGTGGCGCCTGAGATATTCCGGCGAGGCCACCGTGTAGCGCGGCATCGCGCACAGCCGCCGCGCGATCAGCGAGGAATCCGGCAGGCTCGCGATCCGCAAGCCTGCATCAAAGCCCTCGCCGATCAGGTCGACCATGGCGTCGCTGAGGTGAAGATCGATCGCGACATCGGGATACTCTTTCAGAAACTCCGGCAGGATCGGCGCCACCGCCTTCAGCCCGAACGTCATCGGCACCGCGAACCGCACCAGCCCGCGCGGCGCCACCGACTGCGCCAGTGCCTCGTTCTCCGCCGCCTCGCCGTCGAGCAGCAGGCGCGCGGCGCGCTCGGACAGTTTTTGCCCGGCATCGGTCAAAGCGAGCCGCCGCGAGGTGCGGTTGAACAGCCGGGCGCCGAGCCGCGCCTCCAGCCGGGTGACTGCCTTGGAGACGGTCGCCTTGGACAGCGCCAGTTCCGTCGCGGCCGCCGCAAACGACCGTAATTCCACGACTTTCGCGAAAATCGCGAGGCCTTCGAAATCCGGGAGTTTTGCCATCTGCGCCATCCAATTAGGACTATTTTGGAAACAATATGTTTCAACAGTTTCTATTTCTAATCTAACTGGAAGGGCATATCCAGACGTCAACGGAATTCAAATCCAGGGAAATGCCATGATCGAACTCAGACCCTTTGCAAGACTCGGCGGCGCCGACCACGGCTGGCTGAAGGCCAAGCACCATTTCTCGTTCGCGAGCTACTATGACCCGAGCAATATGGGCCATGGCTCGTTGCGGGTGTGGAACGACGACGAGATCGCACCGAACACCGGCTTTCCCGCCCATCCCCACGCCAACATGGAGATCATCACCTATGTCCGCGAAGGCGCGATCACCCATCAGGACAGCCTCGGCAACAAGGGCCGCACCGAAGCCGGCGACGTGCAGGTGATGAGCGCCGGAAGCGGCGTGCGTCATTCCGAATACAATCTGGAGCCGACCAAGACCAAGATCTTCCAGATCTGGATCGAACCGAAGGCGCAAGGCGGTCAGCCGACCTGGGGCGCGAAACCGTTTCCGAAGGCGGATCGCTCGGGAAAATTCGTCACCATCGCCAGCGGTTTTGCGGCCGACAACGATGCGCTGCCGATCCGCGCCGACGCGCGGGTGCTCGCCACCACGCTGAAGGCCGGCGAGAGCGCTGAATATGCGCCCGACAAGACGCGCAACCTCTATCTGGTGCCGGCCGCGGGTGCGATCGAGATCAACGGCGTGCGCGTCAACGCCCGCGACGGCGTCGCGATATCAAGCGAAGCAAGACTGAAGATCACCGCGCTGGAAGATTCGGAGCTGGTGCTGGTCGACGCGGCGTAAGGCGGGTCGACGACCCAACACGACAATCGTCATGCCCGGGCAAGAGCGCGAAGCGCGTCTTCGCGCAAGGTGACCCGGGCATCCATCCTTCTTCGCAAAACTTTCACGAAGGCGATGGATTGCCGGGTCAAGCCCGGCAATGACGCCCTCCCTTTGCCAAATCATCCTCAATCCCAACGGAGCCCCCATGACAAAAGTTCTCGTTCTCTACTATTCCGCCTATGGTCACATCGAGGCGATGGCGAACGCCGTCGCCGAGGGCGCGCGCGAAGCCGGCGCCTCGGTCGACATCAAGCGCGTGCCGGAGCTCGTCCCCGAAGCCGTCGCGAAGGCTTCGCATTACAAGCTCGATCAGGCCGCGCCGGTCGCCAAGGTCGAAGAGCTCGCCAATTACGACGCCATCATCGTCGGCACCGGCACCCGCTTCGGCCGGATGGCGTCACAGATGGCGAATTTCCTCGACCAGGCCGGCGGCCTCTGGGCCAAGGGCGCGCTGCACGGCAAGGTCGGCGGCGCCTTCTCCTCGACCGCGACCCAGCATGGCGGCCAGGAGACCACGCTGTTCTCGGTGATCACCAACCTCTTGCATTTCGGCATGACCATCGTCGGCCTGAATTACGGTTTTGCCGGCCAGATGAAGCTCGACGAGGTCACCGGCGGCTCGCCCTATGGCGCGACCACGATCGCCGGCGGCGACGGCAGCCGCCAACCCAGCGCCAACGAACTGGCCGGCGCGCGCTACCAGGGACGCGTGATCGCGGAGACCGCGAAGAAACTGCATGGCTGATGCGACGCGGGGCGGCATTTCAATTTCGGAATGCCGCCCTATCTGCTCGGCTGAACGACGGACCTTGCGATGATCGAAATTCTCTTTGTCTATCAACTGGCGCGCAATCCGCTGCAGGCGATGGCGCGCCGCTGGTATTGCCGCAGCCTGTACCGCGCTTCGCGGGGCCGGCGTCAATGCATGGGCTGCACCCATTCGTGAAGCGGATGTGAAATGTCTTGAGCTCGCCCATGTGCTCAGGCCTGTTGAACTGCACCTGTGGCCAGTCGAATCCCAAACCCGATCAGGACGACACCCGCGACAAGCGAGGCGCCGACCGCCTCGCCGAGCGTGAGGGAAGAAATCAGGATGCCGAGGCTCGGGGTTGCAAGCAGCGCCACCGACAGCGTGCTCGCGCGAAAATGGCGCCCGGCCTCGACCACTGCCCAGTAAGCGAATGCTGTCGCAACAGGGCCGACATAGACGAGCGCCGCAGCACCCCGCACTCCGGTAGAAGACAGCGGTCCTTCGAACGTGATCGCCAGCGGCAGAAGGAGAACGGCCGCCACCAGCATCTGCCAGGGGGCAAGTGCAAGGGCTGTTGCCGTGAAGCGGTGCCCGCGGACGAAAACGATTGAAACTGCCCAGGCGGCAGCCGCCCCCATCAGCATGCCGTAGGCGAAGATCTGGTCTTTCCCATCTGCATGCAGCGAGGGAGCTGCTATGGCGACCACACCCACAAGACCGATTGCTGCGCCCAGCACAGCCCGGCGCGGAACGGACTCGTGAAGCCACCAGGCCGCCAGGGGGACCACCCAGATCGGGGTGGAAAATGCCAGCACGGAAGCGCGGCCCGGCGGAAGGATAGTCAGCGCGAGGCCCGTCAGGGCCGAATAGGCCCCCATCTGGAGCGCGCCGGAAACAGCAATCAGCGGCCAATCCGAGCGCGGTGGCCAGATGAGTTCTCGCCGTGCGGCAACGAGCGCGAACAGACAGAACGCCGCGATGACATAGCGCAAGCACCCAAACCAGATGGGCGGCACGGTCGCCACGCCAACCTTGATCACGGGCCAGCTGATGGCC
>JBAQER010000877.1:0-4158 GCA_049286845.1 Bradyrhizobium sp. | reverse complement strand
CCTTCACGCGGCTCGCCGGAACGGCCACGCCGCCGCCGCCGCCGCTTGCGCCTCGGGCCGCCATCCGCCTCGGCTTCGCTGCCGGTCTCTTCGCCGGCGGCTTCATCGGAGAGCCCTTCGGTCTCGTCGGTCTCGATTTCGGATTCGGTTTCGACGTCGAACGCCTCTTCCTCGTCGAAGGCTTCCTCGGTCTGCGGCGGGAAGGCCGCGACCTGCGCCGCCAGCAGCGCCTTGGCGGCTTCCAGCGTATGCACCTGTTCGCCGCGGTCGATGATGAACGACTGCTGGCCGGTCACGGTCGGGTCGGCGATCACGGCCAGCGTGACCTTGAACGAGTTCTCGAGGTCGCGCAGATGGCCGCGCTTGTGGTTGAGCACGTAAAGCGCCACGTCGGTCCGGGTGCGCACCACGAGATTATGGGTGGCGCCCTTCATCAGGATTTCCTCGATGCCGCGCAACAGTTGCAGCGCCACCGACGATACCGAACGCACATGGCCGCTGCCGCCGCATTGCGCGCAGGGCTCGGTCGAACTCTCCAGCACGCTGGCGCGAATGCGCTGGCGCGACATCTCGAGCAGGCCGAAATGCGAGATGCGTCCGACCTGGATCCGTGCGCGGTCCTGGCGCAGGCAATCGGACAGCTTGCGCTCGACCGAACGGTTGTTGCGCTTCTCGTCCATGTCGATGAAGTCGATGACGATCAGGCCCGCGAGATCTCTCAGGCGCAATTGCCTTGCGACTTCCTCGGCAGCCTCGAGATTGGTTTTTAGCGCGGTATCCTCGATGTGGTGTTCGCGGGTGGAGCGTCCGGAATTGACGTCGATCGAAACCAGCGCCTCGGTCTGGTTGATCACGATGTAGCCGCCGGACCGCAACTGTACGGTCGGCGAGAACATCGCATCCAGCTGGCTCTCGACGCCCATCCGCGAGAACAGCGGCTGGCCGTCGCGATACTGCTTCACCGCCCGTACGTTCGAGGGCATCAGCATCTTCATGAAATCGCGGGCTTCCTGATAGCCGGCTTCGCCGGCGACCTGGATTTCGTCGATTTCCTTGTTGTAGAGGTCGCGCAGCGAGCGCTTGATCAGCGATCCCTCCTCGTAGACGAGGGTCGGGGCCTGCGATTTCAGCGTCATGTCGCGCACGGTTTCCCACATGCGGATCAGATATTCGAAGTCGCGCTTGATTTCGGGCTTGGTGCGGGAGGCACCCGCGGTGCGCAGGATGATGCCCATGCCCTCGGGCACGTCGAGATCCTGCACCACTTCCTTCAGGCGCGAGCGATCCTGCGCCGAGGTGATCTTGCGGCTGATGCCGCCGCCGCGCGCGGTATTGGGCATCAGCACGGCGTAGCGGCCGGCCAGCGACAGGTACGTCGTCAGCGCCGCGCCCTTGTTGCCGCGCTCTTCCTTGACGACCTGCACCAGCATCACCTGGCGGCGCTTGATCACTTCCTGGATCTTGTACTGGCGGCGCGGGCGGAAGGCGCGTTCCGGCACCTCTTCCATGACGTCGTCGCCGCCGACGGACTCGACGACTTCCTCTTCGGCGTCCTCGCCTTCGTCCTCATCGTCGTGATTCTCATCGCCACCGGCGGCGGCGTGTTCGGCCTGATCCGACGCGGCGGTCTCGCCGTCAGCGTGTTCGGCGTGGGGGACATCGTCCGCATAAGCCGCGTTTTCGAGTGCATGCGCTTCATGATGTTCATGATGCGCGTGCTCTTCTTCCTCTTCTTCGCGAACTTCGGCCGTGGCCGCCTCGACGGCGGCCGTATCGGGCAGCGTTACCGCCGCCAGCGTCTCGCTGGCGTGGGTCTCGGTGCCTTGGTCCTGCGCGTGATCGTGCTCATCGTGGACATGTTCATGATCGCGCGCATGGTCCTCATGATCATGATGCTCCGCCTCGTGGCGAGGTTCGGCATCGTGGCCGTGGCTGTCTTCGGCGTGGAAGCTTTCGCCGTGTTCCGGGCCTTCATGCGGCGGAGCGACGACCTGCATCAGGTCGGGGCCCGCGCTCTCCACGATCTCGCTCTGGACCCGCTCGCCATTGCCGCGGCGGCGCGAATTGCGGTGGCGCGGACGGCGGCGGTTGGAGCGGTTCTCGCTCTCTTCCTCGGCCTCGCGATGGGCGCGCTCGTCGGCTTCGATCAGCGCCTGACGGTCGGCGACCGGAATTTGATAGTAGTCGGGATGGATTTCGCTGAAGGCGAGGAAGCCGTGGCGGTTGCCGCCATATTCGATGAAGGCGGCCTGCAGCGACGGCTCCACGCGCGTGACCTTGGCGAGGTAGATGTTGCCGCGAAGTTGCTTGCGCTGGGCGGTCTCGAAATCGAACTCTTCGACGCGATTACCGCGGACTACAACGACCCGGGTCTCTTCCGGGTGGGTAGCATCGATCAACATTTTGTTGGGCATTTTGGAACTCATGACGGCGGCGGGCGCGTGTTTCCGTGGGCGCGTATCGCGCCGCCGGGTGACGCGACGGTCCACCTGATTCGGGGGTGAGGGGAAGGCCAAAACGCAACCCGGGGCGCCACGCCGAACGGGATCGCATGGGAGCAAGGCGACATGCCGAGCTTGCGCTCCGCGTGGTCGCGGTTTCTCCATGGATCTTGGTCGGCAACACAGTCTGGCGCATCAAGCGTCGGCCCGTCTGAACACGTCGGCGGCAGGAAGCGCCGCCTTATTTTCTGTCGCTGAAGACCCGGCGCGGCGCCAAAGCGCTCGCCGGCCATCGCATATCGGACCGAGTGCGGTCCGGATAATCAGTCATGCCGTGTCTGAAGCCGTCCCTGGAACAAGATGGTAACCTGGGACCGGACGCCGCTCGGGCTCGAAACCGCCGCTCCTTGTCAGCCGCGCGCTGCGCTGGCCGTGGAGGGATCGGAAAGACGCTGGAATCCTCTGATATCAGAGAGTTCCGGCGCTGCACCGGGAGGCTGAACGCGACACAACCGGGAGTTTTAGCCGTCAGCCTTCTGTACATACGTTGATTGGGGCCCGCGTGCAAGGGAAGCGTCACAGCACGGCAACACCCGGTCTTATTCGTTGTAAGTGCCTTAGGCTCTCGTTAACCCTGTGGTTCTAATGCGATAAGAG
The DNA here is from genome assembly GCA_049286845.1 of Bradyrhizobium sp. Classification (GTDB taxonomy): domain Bacteria; phylum Pseudomonadota; class Alphaproteobacteria; order Rhizobiales; family Xanthobacteraceae; genus Bradyrhizobium. The sequence goes on along the minus strand of JBAQER010000877.1, from coordinate 1,060 downwards.
GGCTGCTCGGAGGCATGGATTCGTTGGCGAGCCGCGCAAATCATTGTGTTTTGCAGGGGCGGGTGCTGTTGTGCGCCGCAGCATTGCTATGTTCGGTTCCCGCCATAGGCAAGGCTGCAGAGGGCGAGGCGCCGAATCCCGTCGCAGCCTCGAACTTTCCGATTGCCTCCGACGTCCGGCTGGCTGGCGACGCCAGGCAAACCCGCTTCGTTCTCGACCTCACCCGGCCGATCCAGTTCCGCGCCTTTGCGCTGGCTGATCCCTATCGGGTGGTCGTGGACATTCCCCAGGTCAGTTTTCAGCTTCCTGCCGGGGTCGGCACCGCCGGTCGCGGACTGGTCAAGGCCTTCCGTTATGGCCTGGTGATGCCCGGCGGCTCGCGGATCGTGTTCGACCTGACCGGCCCGGCCAAGATTGCCAATTCCTATGTGCTGGAGGCCGCCAACGGGCAGCCGCCGCGGCTGGTGCTCGAACTCGAACAGGTCGACCGCACCACGTTCGTCCAGTTGCTGGCGCCCGAAAGCCGGCCCGAGCTGAAGCCCGCGATCGCCGACGCCAAAGCCGCCGCGCCCAGCGAGGCGATCAGCGCCCCCAAGCCCGCTGCAGATTCTCGCCCCCTGATCGTGATCGATCCCGGCCATGGCGGCATCGATAATGGCACCCAGGCCAATGGCGCCATGGAGAAGGAGCTGGTGCTGGGATTCGGGCTGGCGTTGCGCGACCGCATCGAGAAAACAGGCAAATACCGGGTCGTCATGACCCGCACTGACGATACGTTCATTTCGCTCGCCGACCGGGTGAAGGTCGCCCGCAACGCATCGGCGTCGCTGTTCGTGTCGATCCATGCCGACGCCTTGCCGCGCCGCGAGGGCGATGCGCAGGGCGCGACGATCTACACGCTGTCCGACAAGGCCTCCGACGCCGAGGCGGAACGGCTGGCGGAAGCGGAAAACAAGGCCGACGCCATCGGCGGGGTCAACCTGACCGAGGAGCCGATCGAGGTGGCTGACATCCTGATCGATCTGGCGCAGCGCGAAACCCGCACCTTCTCAAACCGCTT
>JBAQER010000876.1:0-2632 GCA_049286845.1 Bradyrhizobium sp. | reverse complement strand
TCCCCACCCCCGCAAGCGGGAGAGGGGGCGCACCGGCGTTGTCGAGGTGACGAGAGCTACCCCGCCGCCATCGACCTGATATCGCGCACCGGCCAGCGACCGGCTTCGGCCAGCGCGATGAAGCGCTCGACCATCTCGTTGAACAGCGCCGGCTCCTCGAGATTGAGCACGTGGCCCGATTTGGGAAAGATCGAAAGCCCCGCCGCCGGCAGATGCTTCTTCAAAAACAGGCTCGGCTCGACGCAATTGTCGTCTTCGTCGCCGCAGATGATCAGGGTCGGCGTCGGCACTTTCCGGATCGCTTCGGTCATGGTGTAGATCGAGGGCCGGCCGCCCTGAAAGCTGCGCATGGTGTTGGCCGAGCCCTTGGCATCGTGCCGTGCCAGCGAAGCGTAGAAATCGGCGTGGCCGCGCGGGTCCTTCAGCAGGAACGGAATCCGGCTCGGCGCCTCTCGCGTCGCCTTGGCGACTTCCACTGAACCGATCGTCTCGTACTGCTCGCCATTGGCCTGGCATTGCCTGCGGAACGCTTCGAGGTTTTCGAGATTCGAGCCCGAGCCGACGGCGGCGAGCGTCAGCGACAATGCGCGCTCCGGGTTGTTCAGGCCGATCTGCAGCGACGAATAGGAGCCCATCGACAGGCCGACGAAATGCGCTCTGGCGATCTTGAGGTGATCGAGCACGGCGAGCGCGTCGGTGTAGAAATGCTTGTAGGTGTAGGCCTCCTTCGACGGTGGCACGTCCGACGGGGTGTAGCCGCGGGCGGAATAGGCGATGCAGCGGTGGCCGCGCGAGAAGTAGCGCATCTGCGGCTCCCAATTGGTGTGGTCGGCCGCGAACTCGTGCAGGAAGATAACAGGCGTTCCCTGGCCGGCTTCCTCGAAATAGAGCCGGACATTGTCGCTGGTGACGGCATAGGGCATTTGAAGAATTCCTCTCATGGGCCGAAGCGAAATTCGCGAGTTCATGCTCGCGGCGGCAATGAGGCGGGAACCGGGTTCCTTCGTCAAGGAATCATCGCGGAATCACCCCGAAACCGTTCTTGCACCGCCGCATCGCGTCTTGCTCTCGCCATATCGCACCTCGCATTACGACCCCGGATGTGGGCTCGGATGGGCCGACGGGAATTGGGGGTGTGTCATAGAGGATCGAGTTGAGTATGGTTCAGTTGTCTGCGTTCTGCCGGTCGCTTCGTAGGGTTTCCCTGCACGCTACGGCGCTGGCATTGTGTTCCGCCGCAGTCGTCGCATCGGTTGCCCCGGCTTCGGCGAGGCCGCACCACGGCGCTGCGCAGCATGCGCGCGCGCATCACGGCGGCCATCACGCCCACCATCACTATCGACACAATCGGCATCGGCACATTGCCCGCGGTTCGCGCTGGGAGCGCGGCGTGGCGAAGATGCAGGCGCGCGGCCTTGCCGACGCCAATGCCGGCATCCCCTCTGGCACCGCCTCCGGCGCCCTGGCCGCGCCGGCCGGATTCGGCTCATCCGATGTGGTCGCCGAGGCGCGCCGCCATCTCGGCGGCAATCCAACCGGCCGCGGCAGCCTTTGGTGTGCCCGGTTCATGAACATGGTGCTGGAGCGGTCCGGCCACCGCGGCACCGGCTCGGACATGGCGCGTTCGTTTGCCAGCTACGGCCAGCGCGTCTCCGGTCCCCAGATCGGCGCCATTGCGGTGATGGGACGGCGCGGCGGCGGCCATGTCGGCGTCGTCAGCGGCATCGATGCCCAAGGCAATCCGATCGTGGTGTCCGGCAACAACGGCAACCGGGTCAGGGAAACGCCGGTCTCGCGCGGCCGGATCTTTGCTTACGTGATGCCGAACTGAGGCAAGCGAACGGAGTGGTGGGCACGGCCAAGAGGCCTTTGCCTACCCTACAACAGCGTCGGCTCTTCCGCCGCGATCGCATCGCCGACGGCAATGCTGCCGCCCTCGATCACCTCGGCATAGATGCCGCATTCGTTGTGACCGAGGCGGCGCATCAGCGCCTGCGGGATTTCGAGGTCGCGCGCGGCGGTGTCCGGATCGACATTGATCGCCGCGCAGCGGGTGATCCGTTTCACGACCTTCAGCCGGGTGTCGCCGATGGCCAGGGTGCGGTCGAGCAGATCGAATTCGTGCCAGGCCGGCCAGCCCTCGACATAGAGGTTGGCGCGAAACCGCAAGGGATGCACCGGCTGGCCCACGATGTTCTCGATCGCCCGGAGGCTGCCGAGATTGATGATGGAGACGACCTTCCGGGCGACATCCGAAAAACTGTGGCCCCTGCTCGACAGCACCTTTGGCGGGCCCTTGATCGCGCCGGCATGGCTTTCGGCGAAGAACCGCTCGATGGCGGCGCGGCCTTCGGCGGTTTCGAGATTGCCCTGGGCGGCGATCGCGCCGTTGCGGCGGATGGTCAGGACGTTACTGGCGTCGTCGAAGTGGCTGTGCAGCGCCGCCAGCCATTCGTCTCGCATCAGCATCAGGAAGTAGGCCTTCACCATCCATTTCGGAGCGGCGGGATCGAAGCCGCTGGGGCCGTTCTCGATGGCGTAGCGGCGATCGGCCGGAAAGGTCTCGCCGACGCGCAGGGCGACAAGCGGCAGCGGTTCCGGGGAGAGGCCTTTGACGGGATAGCGGTAAAGG
>JBAQER010000875.1:0-5315 GCA_049286845.1 Bradyrhizobium sp. | reverse complement strand
GCGCCATCGGCGACTTCGCGGGCATCGCGGTGTTTCTCGCCTCGACCGCCTCCGATTTCGTCACCGGCGCCGCTATTCCCGTCGATGGAGGTTTCTCGATCATGGGCTAAACCACTGACGGTACTGGTATTTTAAGCGAACGGTGCTAGAGTGCCGATCGCCGATTTGCCTCGGGATGTTGCGTCAGGGTGACAGCGTTTTCCCGATTCTCCAGCTAGAAAGATCAGACGCATTTATCGCTGCCTGAGCAGGGGAGAATCTAATGAAGAAGGTTGTGCTGGCAATTTCCGCCCTCGTCTTGGGCACCGTGGCTGCTTCGGCCGCCGACATGGCGGTCAAGGCCCGCCCCGCGCCGATGGTTGCGCTCTATGACTGGTCCGGCTGCTACATCGGCGGCCAGGTCGGCGGAACCTGGGGCCGGTCAAACGTCAATATTCCGAACTATCCGGCCAACTTCGATACGGATTCTTCGGGTTTCTCCGGCGGTGTGCTGGCTGGTTGCCAGTTCATGACCCAGAGCCGCTTCGTGTTCGGTATCGAGGGTGACTACAGCTGGATGGATCTGGACAGCACCCACCTCACGACGGGCCTTGGCAATACCGAGCTCTACCACGTTCACTACGACCAGATGGCTACGATCCGCGGCCGGGCCGGCTACTCGCCCATGACCATGCCGAACGTGCTGCTGTACGTGACGGGCGGCTATGCCACCGCGAATTTGAGCCAGGCCAACTACATCCCGCTGGCACCCGCGGCGAATGGTTTCCGGAGCGGCTGGTCCAATGGCTGGACCGTCGGTGCTGGCCTCGAATGGGCCTTCGCTCCGAACTGGATTGCAGGCGTCGAATATCTGTACGCATCGTTCGATCGCCAGGACTTCTTCTACAACGGACCGACCTCGGTCGAACTCTCTGACGTCAGCACCGTGCGGGCGCGCCTCAGCTACAAGTTCAACTGGGCAACCCCGGTCGTTGCCAAGTACTGAGCGACGCTCCACTGAAAAACGAAAGCCCCGGCATCGTCCGGGGCTTTTTCTTTGCGGGGAGATAATCATCCACGAGCCCCGATAGCGCGCGGCGTCAGGCAAGCCGATCTGCCGGCGAGCGCACATGCTCCGGTCGTACCCCAAGGCCGATAAATCGCGCGGTGACGTCCTGCAGCCACGGTACCGCGTTGATGAGGCGCACCGGCAGCGGTGGCTTGAGCGGCTGGCCGCCTGGCTTGAGCGCGACGCTGATGACGTTGTTCTGGACCACCACCTGCATGGCCTGCGTCATCCGCACCGGAAATTCCCGGCGCCGCCGCACCGCATCGAGCTCCTGTTCGGAAGGGCAGCCGTCTGCAAGCTTCGCCGCCAGCAGGTTCGCGGTCGCGACCGCATCCTGCACCGCCAGGTTGACGCCGACGCCGCCGATCGGCGACATCGCATGCGCCGCATCGCCGATGCAGAGCAGCCCGGGACGGGTCCAACGCTTGAGCCGGTTGATCGCCACCGTCAGCAGCTTGACGTCGTCCCAGCTCTTCACGTCCGACATGCCCGGCTTCAGGACCGGCGCCATCGCGACGATATCATCGCGCAACGCGTCGAGACCGCGCGCCTTGACGGCGTCGTATTGGTTCTTGGCAATGACATAGGCGCATTGCCAGTAAGCGCCGCGGTCGAACGTCACCATCATCTTGCCGGGGTCGAGCCGCGCAAACACGTTCTGGTCCTCATCGGCGCGCTTGCCGGCGCGAAACCACAGCACATCCATCGGCGCGCCGATTTCCTCGACATCGAGACCGGCGCACTGCCGCACCACCGAGTGCCGGCCATCGCAGCCGATGGTGAGGTCGGCGCGGATTTCCACCGGCCCTTCGGGCGTATCGGCCTTCACGCCGATGACCGTTTCGCCCGACCGGATCAGGTCGGTCGCCTCGGCATTCATCATCACCCTGAGCGATGGGAATCGTTGGCCGCTCTCGCGCAGGAAATTGAGAAAGTCCCATTGCGGCATGAAGGCGATGAAGGGGTACTTTGCCTTCAGGCGGCTGAGATCCGCGATCCGGATCGTGGCGCTGCCGAACTTGCCGTCAATCTTCTGCAGTCGCTGATGCGGCAGCTTGAGAAATCCGTCGATCAGGCCGAGTTCGTCCATCACCTGCAGCGTCGAGGGATGCACGGTGTCACCGCGAAAATCGCGGAAGAAATCGGCGTGTTTCTCCAGCACGATCGTATCGACGCCGGCGCGGCCGAGCAGATAGCCCAGCATCATGCCGGCCGGGCCGCCGCCGACGATACAGCACCGCGACGTGATGGTGCGCGGGAGTTCTTCCGGAGTAGAACTCGCGTCCAATGCTTGCCCTCGCCGACCAGATCAGCGCCTGAAACTCTTGATCTCGGAAACGCTGCCGTCGCGATAGGTCAATTCCACCGAGACCGATTTGGTCGCGGGCGCGAGCTTCAGATAGGGCTGCGCCTCATGGGGAATGACGCTGGGATCCCTGGGATCGCAAGGCGGCATCTTCAGCACCTTGTCCGGCACCGTCGTATCGATGCCGACGCGCACTTCGCGGATCGCGCAGCGATACGACATCAGGTGAGTGTAATAGACCAGGAGCCCGTTGAACTCGCGGAACGACAACCAGCTGGTCGCGGTCATGTCGAGGATCTTGCGCTGGTCGCGGATCAGTGCCGCTTCCGGATCGAACCGGACCGGGAACGGCCCCTGCAATTCGCCCTGGATGTCGACATAGCGGACCTGGATCGTCGCCGCCGGCGCGTCGGCGGGCAATTCGATCGACGGGTTGGGCATCCGCTTGCGGGTGCGCGGATCGAGTGTGTCGATGAAACCGGTTTCGCGGAATTCGCTGGTCTCGCCGATCCGCCACGAAATCCCGAGCGTCGGATCGGCGATCGAGAACACCACGGTCCAGCCGCCATTGTGGCGGGAGAACGCGGCGATCGGCGCATTGACGCTTTCGTTCGACGGCCCAAGGCGCTGCACCGGCGGTAAGGCCGCGACCTTCTGCGAGGGCTCGGCGGGTTTTGCAGGTTCCCTGGCGGCCTCGGCCTGCCCCTTCGCAACGCCGTTCAGAAAAACGTCGTCGACCATCTGGTCGAAATAAACCGGGATCTGCTTATGATGCACGGTCTCCGCCGCCTCGCTGACAAGGCGCCTCGTGCGCTGCGCGACCTGCACGAGATTGGCGCCGGGCTGCGTCAGCTCCTTGGCGAAGGTCCGCGTGAACACCGAATTGGGATTGTCGTCATTGTTGGAGAGCCGGTCGAGCGCGGTCTGCCGCGGTCCCGCCGAAAATACCGAGAACACGCCCTCCGGCAATTGCGTCATCGGCGCCAGACCGCCGCCGCCGGCGACCGCGCGGGTGCCGGCGCGTTCGAACGGATTGTTGCGGCAGGCGTCGAAGACCAGAATGGCGGTACGCGCCTTCTTGTTCTGCAGCCGTTCGATGACGCGGTCCGCCAGGATCGATGCATCGCGCACCAGTTCTTCCTGGCCCTCGGTCGCCGCCGGCACGTCGGTCGGCAGCAGGAAGTTCTGTCCGGCGATCTCAAAGCCGTGGCCGGCGTAGAAGAAGAACGCGGTATCACCGGGCTCGACCGCCTTGTCGAACGCCAGCAGCGTCTGGCTGAACGCAGCCCGCGTCTGGTTCTCCGCCACCATCACGGAAAAGCCGAGCTGCTTCAGCGTATCGCCCATGGTGCGGGCGTCGTTGACCGCCTTCTGCAGCTTCGGAACGTTCCTGTAGTCGTTGTTGCCGATTACCAGCGCGACCCGCTTGGCGGCTTGCGCAGGCGCGGCAAACGCCAGCAACGACCCCGCCAGACACCACGCCAGAGCGGTCCTGAAGGACAACCAGCTATTCATCCGTATTCCCCGACTGCGCGAATCATCCGCGGCTCTTGCGATCCGCTCTATGCCATAGTCGATAAACGAACAGCGCCGGTTCAATGGCGGGAATGCCCGCGGGAGTTGCGAGCCGGCGCGCAAGAGAACCAGCCTCGCCCTGCCAATCCCCCCGGCGCGGCCTTGTCACTTGACCATTAAATGACGATGCGCCCCTTATTTGAGCGAAAACGTTAAGCTTTTTCGGCCATTCGGCCGGTTCCAAGATTGACTTTGGCCGTTTCGCCCCTATGTTCCATCTCAACGCGGCCCTGGATCGAAACGCGATTCCCTTGGGTTAGCCGCTCGTCAGCGTAAGTTAGAGCCCCCAGCTTCATAAAGCGCGCCGTTTCGGGGTTGAACGCGACAGCCTTTCTATCCTCGATTCCGAACGGCGGTGTCGACTAGAGGCTCAATGTCTTTTTCCCATCTCGGACTTTCCGACAAGGTGCTCGCCGCAGTTGCGGCCACCGGTTACACCACCCCTACTCCCATTCAGGAACAGGCGATCCCCCACGTTCTGGCCCGCCGCGACGTTCTCGGCATCGCCCAGACCGGCACCGGCAAGACCGCGGCCTTCGTCCTTCCGATGCTCACCCTGCTGGAAAAGGGCCGCGCCCGCGCCCGGATGCCCCGCACCCTGATCCTGGAGCCGACGCGCGAGCTCGCAGCCCAGGTCAAGGAGCAATTCGATAAATACGGCGCCGGGCAGAAGCTCAACGTGGCGCTCCTGATCGGCGGCGTTTCGTTCGGCGACCAGGACACCAAGCTGACGCGCGGCGTCGACGTACTGATCGCGACCCCGGGCCGTCTGCTCGACCATACCGAACGCGGCGGGCTGTTGCTCACCGGCGTCGAACTGCTGGTGATTGACGAAGCCGACCGCATGCTCGACATGGGCTTCATTCCCGACATCGAGCGCATCTGCAAGATGATCCCGTTCACGCGGCAGACGCTGTTCTTCACCGCGACGATGCCGCCGGAAATCGCCCGCATCACCGAAACCTTCCTGCATAATCCGCAACGGATCGAAGTTTCCAGGCCCGCCACCACCGCCGTCGGCGTGTCGCAATTCCAGATCAGTGTCGGCCGCGAGCCCCACGAGAAGCGTGAAGTACTGCGCCGCCTGTTGCGCGACGCCCAGGACCTCAACAACGCGATCATCTTCTGCAACCGCAAGCGCGAGGTCGCGCTGTTGTACAAATCCCTGCAAAAGCACGGCTTCAGCGTCGGCGCCCTGCACGGCGACATGGACCAGTCGGCGCGCACCGCCGCGCTCGATCAATTCCGCAAGGGCGAGATTCCGCTGCTGGTCGCTTCCGACGTCGCCGCCCGCGGCCTCGATATTCCGGCCGTCAGCCACGTCTTCAATTTCGACGTCCCGCACCATGCCGACGACTACGTCCACCGCATCGGCCGCACCGGCCG
>JBAQER010000874.1:0-4538 GCA_049286845.1 Bradyrhizobium sp. | reverse complement strand
GCGCGGGTGCCGGTCGAAAACCGGCTCGGCGACGAGGGCATCGGCTTCAAGATCGCGATGGCCGGGCTCGACGGCGGCCGCATCAATATCGCGGCCTGTTCGCTCGGCGGCGCGCAATCGGCGCTCGACAAGTCGCTCGCCTACATGAAGGAGCGGAAAGCCTTCGGCAAACGCCTCGACGAATTCCAGGCGCTGCAGTTTCGCCTCGCCGACATGGCGACCGAACTGGAGGCGGCGCGGACCTTCGTGTGGCGCGCGGCGGCGGCGCTCGACCGCAAGGATGCGGACGCCACCATGCTGTGCGCCATGGCCAAACGCTTCGGCACCGATGTCGGTTTCGAGGTCGCCAATCAGGCGCTGCAACTGCACGGCGGTTACGGCTACTTGAGCGAATACGGCATCGAAAAGATCGTGCGCGACCTGCGCGTGCACCAGATCCTCGAAGGCACCAATGAAATCATGCGGCTGATCGTATCGCGGAAATTGATCGAGGGCGCGCGATGACAGCGGCGGCTGTCGCTGCCGGGGCGCCGGAGCCCGACCTGATCGCACGGCGCGAGGGCGCGGTCGGCGTGATCCGGCTCAACCGGCCGAAGGCGATCAACGCGGTGACGCTGGAGATGTTTCGCGACGTCGACAAGGCGCTCGACCAATTCGAGGCCGATCCTGCGGTCGGCGTGATCCTGCTGGAAGGCGCCGGCGAGCGCGGCCTGTGCGCCGGCGGCGATATCCGCGCACTCTGGGAGAACTCGAAGGTCAAGGGCGATCTCGGCAAGATCCTGTGGCGCGAGGAGTACATCCTCAACGCGCGTATCGCCAGGTTCGCAAAGCCCTATGTGTCCTTCATGGACGGCATCGTGATGGGTGGCGGCGTCGGACTGTCCGCGCACAGCAGCCATCGCGTCGTCACCGAGCGGACCAAGCTCGCGATGCCGGAAGTCGGCCTCGGCTTCTTCCCGGATGTCGGCGGCACCTGGCTGCTGGCGCGCTCGCCGGGCGAGGTCGGCACCTATTTTGGGCTCACGGGCCAGACCATGAACGGTCCCGACGCTGTTTATGCCGGGTTCGCCGATGCGGTGGTGCCGTCGGGCAAACTGGCTGCCCTGCGCGAGGCGTTGACAAAGCTTCGTTCCGGCGTGACGTCGGCGGAGGTCAAGTGCGTGATCGATGGTTTCGCGACCGGCGAGACCGCAGGACCGGTTGCCGCGATCGAGCCGCAGATCGATCGCTGGTTTGGCTTTGATCGGATGCAGGATATCGTCGCAGCGCTGCGGGCGGATAGCTCGGAACTGGCGCAGGCGACGCTGAAGACGTTGAACGAGAAGTCGCCGCGCGGCATGGTGGTGGCGCTGAAACTGCTGCGGCTGGCGCGGACGGCGTCCTCGCTGGAGGAATGCCTGGTGCGGGAATATCGTGCCGCACTGGAAGTATTCGCCAGCGACGATTTTCGCGAAGGCGTGCGTGCCGCCGTGATCGACAAGGACCGTAATCCCAAATGGTCGCCCGCTGGAATCGAGGACGTGACGCCCGAAATGGTCGCGCCTTACTTCGCCGAGATCGGCGCCGACGAACTCAAGCTCTAGCCAACAAGAACAGCAACGACCCAAGCGGAGGAAATTTCAGATGGCAAACATCGCATTCATCGGTCTCGGCAATATGGGTGGGCCGATGGCGGCCAATCTGGTCAAGGGCGGCCACAAGGTGATCGCGTTCGACCTGGTCGAGGCGTCGCGCAATCAGGCGAAAGCCGACGGCGCTGCGATCGCCGACAGCGCGGCGGCCGCGGTGAAGGGCGCCGACACCGTGATCACGATGCTGCCCGCGGGCAAGCACGTGCTGTCGGTCTGGAATGAAGTCGTGCCGGTGATGGCCAAGGGAAGCCTGATCATCGACTGCTCGACCATCGACGTCGAGAGCGCCAAGCAGGCCCATGCGCTGGCGGCCAAACATGGCCTCGCCTCGGTCGACGCGCCGGTGTCCGGCGGCACCGGCGGCGCCAAGGGAGCGACGCTGACCTTCATGTGCGGCGGGGAGGAGAAGGCGTTCGCGGCGGCCAAGCCGGTGCTGGAAACGATGGGCAAGAAGATCGTGCATTGCGGCGGCGCCGGCGCCGGGCAGGCGGCCAAGATCTGCAACAACATGATCCTGGCCGTTTCCATGATCGCGGTCGGCGAGGCCTTTGCGCTCGCCGAAAAGCTCGGGCTGTCGCATCAGGCGCTGTTCGACGTCGCTTCCACTTCATCGGGACAATGCTGGGCGCTGACCTCCTATTGTCCGGTGCCGGGCCCGGTGCCGGCCTCGCCGGCCAATAACGGCTACAAGCCCGGCTTTGCCTCGGCCCTGATGGTGAAGGACTTGACGCTGGCGCAGGATGCGGCCAAGGCGTCCGGGGCGGCGACGCCGCTCGGCAAGCACGCGCAGGAGATCTACAAGGCGTTCGACGCCGCCGGCCATGGCGGGGTGGATTTCTCGGGGATCATCCAGCACGTGCGGAGTCTGGCCGGAAAATGACAGGCAATCGATGACGACATTCCAGGAAGCGCGCGCGTTCCTCCTCAAGCACCGGACCGATTACGACAAGGCGGTTGCGGATTTCCGCTGGCCGGATCCGGTGCCGTTCAACTGGGCGCTGGACTGGTTCGACGCGGAACTGGCGCGCGACCCTGACAGCAAGGATCGCGCGGCGCTGTGGATCGTCGATGCCGGCAGCAACCGCGAAACCAAGCTGTCGTTCGAGGCGCTGTCGCGCCGTTCCAGTCAAGTCGCAAACTTCCTGCGCGCGCAGGGGCTGAAGCGCGGCGATCATCTGCTCTTGCTGCTCGGCAATGTCGTGCCGCTGTGGGAGACCATGCTGGCGGCGATGAAGCTCGGCGTGGTGGTGATCCCCGCCACCACGCTGCTGACGCCGGACGAATTGCGTGACCGGCTCGATCGCGGCCGCGCCAAAGTCGTGGTGGCGACGCAGGACCAGGTCGCGAAATTCTCAGGTCTCGGCGCCGAACGGCTTCCTCGGATCGTGGTCGGTGCATCCACGAAGCAGGACGGCTGGCTGGCTTACGAGCAGGTCGCGGAGTTTCCGGATAACTTCACGCCTGATAGCCCGACCGGCGCCGACGATCCGATGCTGCTGTACTTCACCTCGGGCACGACGGCCAAACCGAAACTGGTGCGGCACAGCCAGCGCAGCTATCCGGTCGGCGCACTCTCGACCATGTTCTGGCTCGGCCTGCAGCCGGGGGACGTGCATCTGAACATTTCCTCGCCGGGCTGGGCCAAGCACGCCTGGAGCTGCTTCTTCGCGCCCTGGAACGCCGGCGCGACCGTGTTCGTGGTCAACCAGCCGCGCTTTGACGCCAAGGGACTGCTCGCGACCATCGGCCGCTGCGGCGTCACCACGTTGTGCGCGCCGCCGACCGTGTGGCGGCTGTTCATCCAGGAGAAGCTCGACACTTTCAAGGTGTCCTTGCGTGAAGTCTGCGGCGCCGGCGAGCCGCTCAATCCCGAAGTGATCGATCAGGTGCGCGCCGCCTGGGGGCTGACCATCCGCGACGGCTACGGCCAGACCGAGACCACGGCGCTGGCCGGCAATTCGCCGGGGCAGAAGGTCAAGGTCGGATCGATGGGCCGCCCGCTGCCGGGTTACCGCGTCCAGATCACCGATATCGACGGGCAGGTGACCAAAGAGGGCGAGGTTACCTTGCTGCTCGGCGACGACAGGCCCGCCGGCTTGATGCAGGGTTATCAGGGCGACGACGGCAAGCTCTCGGGCGCCGATGGCGATCGCTATCGCAGCGGCGACGTGGTGTTCGCCGACGAGGAGGGGTACCTGACCTTCGTCGGCCGCTCCGACGACGTTTTCAAATCATCCGACTACCGGATCAGCCCGTTCGAACTCGAGAGCATTTTGCTGGAGCACGAGAAGGTGGCGGAGGCCGCGGTCGTGCCCAGTCCGGATCCGATCCGGCTGGCGATCCCGAAAGCCTATGTGCTGCTGGTATCGGGAGCGGAGCGCTCGGCGGAAACCGCGCTGTCGATCTTCCAGCACCTGCACGCGCGGCTGGCGCCGTTCAAGCGCATCCGGCGGATTGAATTGGTGACGGAATTGCCGAAGACGATTTCCGGAAAAATCCGCCGCGTGCAGTTGCGCCGGCTGGAGCATGACAATGATCGCGGCGACCCCTTGAGGGGCGACGAATTCCGCGAAGAGGATTTCCCGGAGCTGCAAAAGGTGCGGGCGGCCGGATCATCGGAGAATGGATGAATGAATGAAGTCTGGAAGAAACCCCCGATCTCGCTCGAGGCCTATCAGAAAATGGTCGGCCACGAAGTCGGGGTGTCGTCATGGCATCTGCTCGATCAGAACCGGATCGACGTCTATGCCGACGTGATCGAGGATCATCAGTTCATCCATGTCGATCCCGAGCGCGCCAAACGCGAAACCGCGTTCGGCGGCACGGTGGCACACGGCTTCCTGACCATGTCGCTGCTGAGCATCATGTCCTACGAGGTGATGCCCGTGATCGCGGGCACCACCATGG
>JBAQER010000873.1:0-4175 GCA_049286845.1 Bradyrhizobium sp. | reverse complement strand
GCTCACGGGCAAGAGCTTTTTTAACAGAGAACTTTTCTAACAGAGAGCTCTTCCAACAACGACAGCTGTTTTATCGAAAGCGACGGACCAGTCCGTAACAAGAAACGATCAGGGAGAAGCGGAATGTCCGCAGTAGTGCAGACCATCGATGCCAACGCCGCCGACGAGCGTGAACTGACGGATGGCTTTCATCTCGTCATCGACGCGCTCAAGCTCAATGGCATCAACACCATCTACGGCGTTCCGGGGATTCCGATCACCGATCTCGGCCGCATGGCGCAAGCCGCCGGCATTCGCGTCATCTCGTTCCGCCACGAGCAGAACGCCGGCAATGCCGCGGCCATCGCCGGCTTCCTGACCAAGAAACCCGGCGTCTGCCTGACGGTTTCGGCGCCCGGCTTTCTCAACGGCCTGACGGCGCTGGCCAACGCCACCACCAACTGCTTCCCGATGATCCTGATTTCGGGCTCGTCGGAACGCGAGATCGTCGACCTGCAGCAGGGCGACTACGAAGAGATGGATCAGCTCGCGATCGCCAAGCCGCTGTGCAAGGCGGCGTTCCGCGTGCTGCATGCCGCCGACATCGGCATCGGGCTGGCGCGCGCGATCCGCGCCGCGGTGTCGGGGCGTCCGGGCGGCGTCTATCTCGATTTGCCGGGCAAGCTGTTCTCCCAGGTGATGGACGCCGAAGCCGGCACCAGGTCGCTGGTCAAGGTGATCGACGCGGCGCCTGCGCAGATTCCGGCTCCCGCCGCGGTCAAGCGCGCGCTCGAGGTGCTGAAGAGCGCCAAGCGTCCGCTGATCATTCTCGGCAAGGGCGCGGCCTATGCGCAAGCCGACGACGACATCCGCGCGCTGGTCGAAAAGAGCGGCATTCCGTTCCTGCCGATGAGCATGGCCAAGGGTCTCTTGCCCGACACCCATCCGCAATGCGCAGGCGCAGCGCGCTCGACCGTGCTCAAGGACGCCGACGTCGTGATGCTGATTGGCGCCCGCCTCAACTGGCTGCTGTCGCACGGCAAGGGCAAGACCTGGGGCGAAGCGCCGAAGAAGTTCATCCAGATCGACATTGAGCCCAGGGAAATGGACTCCAACGTCGAGATCGTCGCCCCCGTGGTCGGCGACATCGGCTCCTGCGTTGCCGCCCTGCTCGCCGGCATTGACGGCAAGTGGCCGGCTCCGCCGTCCGACTGGACCGGCGCGGTAAGAGCAAAACGCGACGACAACGTGGCCAAGATGGCGCCGCGGCTGATGAACAACAACTCGCCGATGGACTATCACGGCGCATTGGGAGCACTGCGCAGCGTCATCAAGGAGCGGCCGGATGCCATCCTGGTCAACGAAGGCGCCAACACGCTCGATCTCGCACGCGGCATCATCGACATGTATCAGCCGCGCAAGCGCCTCGACGTCGGCACCTGGGGCGTGATGGGTATCGGCATGGGCTTTGCGATCGCAGCCGCCATCGAGACCGGCAAGCCCGTGCTTGCCGTCGAAGGCGACAGCGCCTTCGGTTTCTCCGGCATGGAAGTGGAGACGATCTGCCGCTACAACCTGCCGGTCTGCGTCGTTATCTTCAACAACAACGGCATCTATCGCGGCACCGATGTCAATCCGACCGGCGGTGCCGACGTGGCGCCCACCGTGTTCGTCAAGGGCTCGCGCTACGACAAGATGATGGAAGCCTTCGGCGGCGTCGGCGTCAACGCGACTTCGCCGGACGAGTTGAAGCGCGCGGTCGACGCGGCGATGAATTCCGGCAAGCCGACCCTGATCAATGCGGTACTGGATCCCGCCGCCGGCAGCGAGAGCGGCCGCATCGGTAATCTCAATCCACAGAGCAAGCTGAAGAAGAAATAACCGGCCAACTCCGGCGGGACCGGCGAGCGGCCCCGCCCCCATTCCTTCCTGCGCTCGCGCAGGAGCAGACACGATACGGAGCAAAGACGATGACAAAGGCGCTGAAGGGCGTTCGTATTCTCGATTTCACCCACGTCCAGTCGGGGCCGACCTGTACCCAATTGCTGGCATGGTTCGGCGCCGATGTGGTCAAGGTCGAGCGCCCGGGCGTCGGCGATATCACCCGTGGCCAATTGCAGGACAAACCGAACGTCGACAGCCTGTATTTCACCATGCTCAACCACAACAAGCGTTCGATCACGCTCGACACCAAGAATCCCAAGGGCAAGGAAGTCCTTACCGAGCTGATCAGGAAATGCGACGTGCTGGTGGAGAATTTCGGCCCCGGCGTGCTCGATCGCATGGGATTTCCCTGGGAGAAGATCCACGCCATCAACCCGAAGATGATCGTGGCCTCGATCAAGGGCTTCGGCCCCGGCCCTTATGAAGACTGCAAGGTGTATGAGAACGTCGCGCAGTGCACCGGCGGCGCCGCGTCGACCACCGGCTTCCACGACGGGCTGCCGCTGGTCACCGGCGCCCAGATCGGCGACACCGGCACCGGGCTGCATCTTGCGATCGGTATCCTCGCCGCGCTCTACCAGCGCACGATGACCGGCCAGGGACAAAAAGTCAGCGCCGCGATGCAGGACGGCGTGCTCAACCTCGCCCGCGTCAAATTGCGCGACCAGCAGCGCCTCGCCCACGGCCCGCTCAAGGAATACAGCCAGTACGGCGAAGGCATTCCGTTCGGCGACGCGGTGCCGCGCGCCGGCAACGATTCCGGCGGCGGCCAGCCCGGCCGCATCCTGAAGTGCAAGGGCTGGGAGACCGATCCCAACGCCTACATCTACTTCATCACCCAGGCGCCGGTCTGGGAGAAGATCTGCGACGTGATCGGCGAGCCCGGCTGGAAGACCCATCCCGATTACGCCAAGCCGCCGGCCCGGCTGTCGCGGCTGAACGAAATCTTCGCGCGCATCGAACAATGGACCATGACCAAGACCAAGTTCGAGGCGATGGAGATTCTCAACAAGGACGACATTCCCTGCGGCCCGATCCTGTCGATGAAGGAGATCGCGGAAGATCAGTCGCTGCGCGCGACCGGCACCGTGGTCGAGGTCGATCATCCCACCCGCGGCAAGTACATTTCGGTCGGCAATCCGATCAAGCTGTCGGACAGCCCGAGCGAAGTGACGCGTTCACCGCTGCTCGGCGAGCACACCGACGAGATCCTGCGTCAGGTGCTTGGCTTCAGTGACAATCAGGTGGCCGAAATCCACGATTCCGGCGCGCTCGATCCGCCGCGCAAGCAGGCTGCCGAATAGGCAGCGCCCCAAGCGAGTGTATTTCAAAGGCCGCCGGTCATTCCGGCGGCCTTTTTCGTCATAGGGGAACGAGGTCAGCCGCCTTGCTGCACTGCAAAGACAGAATTGCTGCCATGCAAACAAATCGATTGTCTCTGGTATCTGGTATACATAACCTGTGCTCAGATTTGATGCGGCGCCGCGCTGCACTTCAAGAAAGGGGACGACAATGTCCAAGACTGCTTCCATCGGCTTTGCGCCTTCCAACGGCCTGTTCGGCCGCCTGATCGCCTCCATCGACCGGCTGCTGATGACCAGCGCCCGCACCTCGATCCGCAGTGGCGACCTGCCCTATTTCGGCCTCTGAAGCACTTATCTGGGCCTTTCAGTTTCGCCCTGACGAGCATTGGCTCCCTGACTTCGCGTTTCCTCCCAGACTTGGCCCCGATTTCGGGGCCATTTTTTTTGCCGAAGTTCAGAGCATTTTGGACGCGACACCTGCGACAAATTGGCCTACCCTTGATCGCAGGGGAGTAATCGTTTGCACTCTGGCATATCGCATACCAATATGCGGTCAGTTAGCGCCAAACTCAAAAACAGAAGCGCATGACGGGGGGAATTGATGCAGCAGGGCGAGTCCGCCAGACAGCCAATGCGATCTGGAGGCAAGTATGACCATTTGTCGTACCGCCCCGTTTGTTCCATTCCGAAACTCAAGGTAATCCAAAAGAAGCGGATGCCTCGCTGGAGCGTCCCTCATACAATTCTAACTGGCAATCGTTTCGCGGGAACAATCCTTGCGGCACGCTCGACCGGGACGAGGCCCGAAGCACTACTCGGGATCAGTTGACAGCAAAGCCGGCAAAGACCGGCGCGCTCGAACACATTGGGAGAGAGACAACATGAAACGTTCTGTTTTGCGTGTTGCGCTGGCTACGGTCGCTGCACTTTGCACGAGCGGCATTGCAT
>JBAQER010000872.1:0-10395 GCA_049286845.1 Bradyrhizobium sp. | reverse complement strand
GCTGCGCGGCGACAGGCCGGTTGATCCGGAGAACAGCCGGCTGAAATAGGCCGGGTCGCTGAAACCGAGCGCATAGGCGATCGTCGAGACCGGCAGGTTGGTATAGACGAGGTTGCGCCGCGCTTCGCGAATGACGCGGTCGAGGATCAGATGCGAGGCCGCGTGGCCGGTCGCCGAACGGGTCAGGCGGCTCAGATGCGTCGGCGTGATCGACAGCGCCGCCGCATAGTCCGACACGGTCCAGTGCTGCAGGAAGTGTTGATCGAGCAGCGCCTCGAACCGCCGGAACAAATCGGGTTTCGCCATGCCGCCCGGCATCCTGCCGTTGGCGGCCATTTCGCGCGCGACCAGGCCGATCAGGGCTGCGGACAAAGCCCGCAGGAGATGCGCCCTGGCGAAATGGCGCCCGGCGAATTCGGCAAATATCTGCTGCATCGCGCTGCGCATCTCCGGCGTGCCGCGCACCACGGTCGAATGCGCCAGCACCCGCCGCAAGCCTTCCGATGGCGTCAGCACCTCGTCCAGCATTTCCGCCGATACCGTCAGCACCCAGCCCTGCGTGCCCGGCTTGAAGCTGAAGCCATGGACATCGCCGACCGGCACGTTGACGACCCGCATCGGCCGCAGCGCATGGATCCGGCCTTCCAGCGTGGCCTGTCCGCCGCCGCGTTCGATGAGCAGGATCTGATGCAGTCGGGGATGACGGTGGGGTGCGAATTCCCATTCGTGCAGCACCGAGCGCGCCGCGATGGTTTCGCAATGCACGACGTCGGGCAGGTCGCCGGACTCGCCGAACAAATTGTAGGTCTGGACGGTGCGGCTCGCCGGTGTCGCGCTCATGTTCGAATTCTACAAGACAATGGAGGCTATATCCATTCCGGGAGGCAAAAAATCCGATAGATTTGTCCAAAATCGAGGGAGGATTTCGAAAATGAAGGTCCAGGTTTGCATCATTGGCGGCGGGCCGTCGGGGCTGCTGCTGTCCCAGCTCCTGCATCTGCAGGGCATCGAAACCGTGGTTCTGGAAAAATACAGCCGCGAATATGTATTGGCCCGCATTCGAGCCGGCGTGCTGGAGCACGGCTTCGCCAAGCTGATGCGCGAAGCCCAGTGCGGCGAGCGAATGGACCGCGAGGGCGAGATCCACAAGGGCTTCCATATCGCCCATGACGGCGTGATGGATCACGTCGACCTGTTCAAATATTCCGGCGGCAGCTCGGTCGTGGTCTACGGCCAGACCGAATTGACCCGCGATCTCTACGAGGCGCGCGAGCGGATGAATGGCAACGTCATCCACAACGCCGAGGACGTGACGCCCCACGACCTCAATTCGGATGCGCCTTATGTCACCTATCGCGATGGCGACAAGGTCGTCCGCATCGATTGCGAGTATGTGATCGGCGCCGACGGCTTCCACGGCGTCAGCCGCAAATCGATCCCCAGGGACGTGCTGCGGGAATATGAGCGGGTCTATCCGTTCGGCTGGTTAGGGGTGCTGTCGCGCACCAAACCGGTTTCGCCCGAGCTGATCTACGCCAAGCACGAGCGCGGCTTCGCGCTGTGCTCGCTGCGCTCGCAGGTGCTGAGCCGTTACTATATCCAGGTGCCGCTGACGGATCGGGTCGAAGACTGGTCCGACGACGCGTTCTGGGCGGAGCTCAAGCGCCGCCTGCCGGGCGAGGTCGCCGCCCGCATGATCACCGGACCGTCGATCGAGAAAAGCATCGCGCCGTTGCGCAGCTTCGTGGCAGAGCCGATGCGCTATGGCCGTCTGTTCCTCGCCGGCGACGCCGCCCATATCGTGCCGCCGACCGGGGCGCGCGGGCTCAACAGCGCGGCTTCCGACATATATTACCTCTATCACGCCATGGTCGATCACTACAAAAAGGGCGACGATACCGGCCTCGACGGCTATTCGAAGAAGGCACTGGCGCGGATCTGGAAGGCGCAGCGCTTCTCATGGTGGATGACCATGCTGCTGCACCGCTTCCCGGACAACATTCCCTATGACGACAAGCTGCAGGAAACCGATCTCTCGTACCTGTTCTCGTCCGAAGCCGCCCAGCGCTCGCTGGCCGAAAACTATGTGGGCCTGCCGTTCTAGTACCGATGATGTGAGATCAGTGAGTCGCTTGCTGCCCATGCTTCGAGACGCTCGCGCCGCTCGCTCCTCAGCATGAGGTTGTTGTGTTTCAACAGGTTAAACCTCATCCTGAGGAGGCCGCGAAGTGGCCGTCTCGAAGGATGGGCAGCAATACCGACTTGTGATTCCGGGTACTAGCGACCCGGTCCGGCCGGTCTCGATTTGATCCAGAACAATTCGCGCCGGCCGGCGGCCACATAGCATTAACTGGAAAAGGGGAGAGGCCATGCCCAGATCCAAGTCGCGACAGCCCGTGCCCGGCACCACCATCTTTGACGGCGAGCAGGCCCGCAAGGGCTATGCGCTGAACAAGATGTGTTACTCGTTCAATGACGCCGCCAACCGGCGAGCCTTCGTCGAGGACGAGGATGCCTACTGCGCCAAATACGGCCTCAACGCGCAGCAGCGCGAAGCCATCCGCAACCGCAACGTATTGCAGCTGATCGAAGCCGGCGGCAACGCCTACTATCTGGCCAAGTTCGCCGGGATCTTCGGGCTCGACATGCAGGACATCGGCGCCCAGCAGACCGGCCTGACCAAGGATCAGTTCAAGGCCAAGCTTCTGGCCGCAAGGGGATAGACCATGGCCAGGATCGTCGGCACCATCACCACCTCGCACGTCCCGGCCATCGGCGGCGCTATCGCCAAGGGCCTGCAGAACGATCCCTACTGGAAGCCCTTCTTCGACGGCTTCCCGCCGGTGCGCGAATGGCTCGCCAAGGTGAAGCCGGATGTGGTCGTGCTGGTGTACAATGACCACGGACTGAACTTCTTCCTCGACAAGATGCCGACCTTCGCGGTCGGCGCGGCGAGCGAGTACCGCAATGCCGACGAGGGCTGGGGGATTCCGACGGTGCCGCCCTTCCGCGGCGACCCGGAACTGTCATGGCACCTGATCGAAGCGTTGGTGGCTGAGGAATTCGACCTCACGACCTGCCAGGAGATGGTGGTCGATCACGCCTTCACCTTGCCGATGGCGTTGTGCTGGCCCGACATGAAGTGGCCGGTCCGCACCGTACCGGTGTGCGTCAACACCGTGCAGGGGCCGCTGCCCTCGGCGGCGCGCTGTTACAAGCTCGGCCAGGCGATCGGCCGGGCGATTGCCTCGTGGCCGGGGGACGAGCGGGTGGTCGTGATGGGCACCGGAGGCCTGTCGCACCAGCTCGACGGCGAGCGCGCCGGCTTCATCAACAAGGAATTCGACCTCGCTTTCATGGACAGCATGGTCACGAACCCGGCTTGGGCGACCAAATACTCTACCACCGAGCTGGTCGAGCTGTCGGGCACCCAGGGTGTCGAACTCTTGAACTGGGTAGTCGCGCGCGGCGCGCTGCCGGAAAAGGTACGCAAGGAACACGCCAATTATCACATCCCGATCTCGAACACCGCGTCGGGACTGATGGTGCTCGAGCCGCAGAGCTGAGACCGGGCGCCGTTGGCTGCGCCATCATGCAGGTCTGGAGGGACCTGCGCGAAGCTGATATGGCTC
Source organism: Bradyrhizobium sp. (assembly GCA_049286845.1). Taxonomy (GTDB): domain Bacteria; phylum Pseudomonadota; class Alphaproteobacteria; order Rhizobiales; family Xanthobacteraceae; genus Bradyrhizobium. The sequence continues at coordinate 6,763 of JBAQER010000872.1, read as the reverse complement.
ACGTCCCCCTAGGGATCAAAGGCGTCGATATCCGTGCCGGTTCCCCCTGTCCGGTTGCGCCATGAAGCTCGTTTCCACTCCCGACAATCCAGGTCCCGACGATGCCGTCACGGGCAAGATCAGGACGCCGGACGGGGTGGAGCTGCGCTTCGCGCGCTGGGTTGCAGCGGCTAATGGCAAGGGAACGGTCTGCGTCTTCACCGGACGCGGTGAGTTCATCGAAAAATATTTCGAGACGGTGCGCGATCTGCGCCGGCGCGGCTTTGCGGTCGCTGTCATGGACTGGCGCGGACAGGGGCGCTCATCGCGGCAACTGCCCGATCCGCGCAAGGGACATGTCGCGAGCTTTTCGGAGTTCGAGACCGACGTCGAGACCTTCATGCAGCGGGTGGTGCTTCCCGATTGCCCGCCACCCTATTTTGCGCTGGCGCATTCGATGGGCGGCGCGGTCCTGCTGCGTGTCGCGCATTCCGGCAAGCGGTGGTTCGAGCGCATGGTTCTCGCCGCGCCGCTGATCGATTTGCCCTACGCGCGCTCCTCGTTGCTGTTGCGCATTCCGATACGGGCGCTGCGCCTCGCGGGCTTCGGGGCGAGCTACGTTCCCGGCAGCAACGTCGATATGATGCGAGCATCGGGCTTTGCCGGTAATCCGCTGACCTCCGATCCCTTGCGCTACGCACGCAACGCCTCGATTCTGGAGCAAGATCCAGCGGTGGGAATTGGTTCGCCGACGGTGGCATGGCTGGATGCGGCGTTTGAAACGATCGTCGCGTTTCGCGCCGCGGATTACCCGTCGCAAATCGATCGGCCGATACTGATGGTGGCGGCGGGTGACGATACCGTCGTATCGGGAGCGGCCATCAAGGGATTTGCCGCGCGCCTGCCTGCGGGATCGCATCGCGTGATCGAGGGGGCCCGGCATGAAATCCTGCAGGAACAGGACGGTTACCGCGAACAGCTGTGGGCGGCGTTCGATGCCTTCGTGCCGGGTGCGCCATCTCTGAAATGAGGATTTGGGAAATGACGGATCGGCTCGGGACCATTCCGGGAGTGTCGATCTAGGGGCAAGCGTCCAAAATGCCTCTTGCGGCCAAGCGACGCCTGGATGGTATCCTGGCCGATCAAGAGGGATCGCCCCGGCCCGGACCGCAATCCGTTGCACGCGGCGACATGGGGGGTTGATATGGGCTCGCAAGTCACCTTGCCATTATGGGCCGTCATCATCGTCATAGCTCTGGCCGGTTTGGCAGTGGTCGACCGCATCCTGATGCCGAGTGTGCGCTGGGCGCTGCGACGCCGCGCCAACCGCGCCATCGAAGAACTCAATACCCATCTCAGGCTTCACATTCAGCCGTTCAAGCTCACCAAGCGCCAGGTCCTGATCGACCGTCTGGTCTTCGATCCGGAAGTGCTGCACGCGGCCGACGAGTACGCCAAGGAGGCCGGCGTGCCGCGCGAAGTCGCGATGGAGAAGGTGAAGCGCTATGCCGGCGAGATCGTTCCCTCGTTCAGCGCCTACGCCTACTTCCGCATCGGAACGCGCATCGCCAGGGGCATCTCCAAAATGCTCTATCGCGTCCGGATCGGCTACCGCAACGACGAGGCGCTCGCCGCAGTGGATCCCGCGTCCTCGGTCATCTTCGTCATCAATCACCGCTCCAACATGGATTACGTGCTGGTGACCTATGTCGCGGCCACGTCGTCGGCATTGAGTTACGCGGTAGGCGAATGGGCGCAGGTCTGGGGGCTGCGCGGCCTGATCCGGTCAATGGGAGCCTATTTCATCAGCCGGGATTCCCGCGAGCCGCTCTATCGCAAGGTGCTTGCGCGCTACGTTCACATGGCGACCGCGGCGGGCGTTACGCAAGCGATCTTCCCGGAGGGCGGCCTGAGCCGCGACGGCAGACTGCGCCCGCCCAAATTCGGGCTTCTCAGCTACATGGTCGCAGGCTTCGATCCCCTTGGCCCGCGCGACGTGGTGTTCATCCCGGTCGCGGTCAACTATGACCGTGTCCTGGAGGATCGCATGCTGACCTCCGCGGCCAGTGCCGAGCCCGGGAAAAAGCCGGTATTCGGATTCAACGCAACTGTCTTCGCGCGCCACTTCCTTCACCATGTCTGGATGGCGTTGCGCGGCGAATGGTACCGCTTCGGCTATACCTGCGTCAGTTTCGGCGAGCCTGTCTCGCTGCGAAAGCACACGGCTGAGGCGAACATTGATTTTCGTCTGCTGGCCCCCGAGCCGCGCCACGCCGAGATCGAAAAGTTGGGCAACAGGCTGATGGAGGCGGTCGGCCGCGTGATTCCGGCACTGCCTGTCTCGCTGGTGTCCGCCGCGATGCTGGAGGCCGGCGAAAGGCCGCTCTCCCTGCTCGACATCAAGGAGAGGGTGTCGAGCCTGATCGGCGAACTGGAAGGCCGCGGCACCTATGTCCACATTCCGCGCGCCGACCGCGACTACGCGATCACGGTGGGTTTGCGGATGCTGACGCTGCGCCATCTGGTTCTGGAGCAGGACGGCAGCTATCGCGCCAACCCGGAAGAGCTGATGCTGTTGAGATACTACGCCAACGCCATCGTGCATTTGTTCGAGAATGCGCCGCAGGCGGCATGACGATCCGCCGCCGTCTTTGCGCCGGGCTTCGCCGGGCCGCCGCTACTCGATGACAGCAGGTTCCGGCGCCACCGACTGCTTGCGCAGCGTGGCCTTGCTCGATCCGATCATGATCGTCAGCGGGATCGCGCACAGCGTGAAGATCATCACCATCTGGTAGTCATGGGAAAAGGAGATGATCTGCGCCTGCAGTTTGAGCATGGCGTCCATCAGGGCGCGGCCCTTGTCGGTGCCCATGTCGATCATCGTCCGCACGTCCGGCATCTGCATCGCATGGTTGAACGGATTGACGTGCTGCGACAGCACCGCGTAGGTCCGCCGCGATCCCTCGGTCAGCTGTGAGATGACGATGGAAATGCCGATCGAGCTCCCGACGTTTCGCAGCAGGGTCAGCATCGCGGTGCCGTCGGTGCGCAGATGGTTGGGCAGCGTCAGGAACGCCACCGTGGAGAGCGGAACGAACACCAGACCGAAGCCGAAGCCCTGGAAGATGCTGATTGCCAGGATCTCGTTGACGCCGGTCTGATCGGTCCAGGCAGTCATCCAGAACAGTGACAGGCAGGTAATGCTGAGGCCGGCGATGATCAGCGTGCGCGCCTCGATATAGCGCATCATCCGGCCGACCAGCATCATGGCGACGAAGGTGCCGAAGCCGCGGCTCGCCAGCAACAGGCCGGCGGTGATGATCGGGTAGCCGATCACGTTCTGCAGGAATGGCGATGCCAGCGCCATGGTCGAGAACAGCACCAGCCCCATGACCGCCATGAACACGCAGCCGCCGACGAAATTCTTGTCCCTGAACAGCGCGAACTGGATGAACGGCTTTGCGGTCGTCAGCGAATGGGCGAAGAAATAATAGAAGCCGACGGCCGACAGGATGAACTCGGCGATGATCTCGTTGGATTCGGTCCAGCCGAGTTGTTCGCCGCGGTCGAGCGCGATCTGCAGGGACCCGATGCCGACCGCGAGTGCCGTGAATCCGAACCAGTCGAAGCGCAGTTCGCGATCCTTTCGGGTCTCGTCCATGAACACCAGCAGGCCGATCACGGTGAAGATGCCGAACGGCAGGTTGACGAGGAACACCCAGTGCCAGGAATAGGTCTCGGTCAGCCACGCTCCCAATGAGGGTCCCATGATCGGGCCCATCATCACGCCCATGCCCCAGATCGCCATCGCTTTGGCGCGCTCGTGCAGCGCGTAGGAGTCCAGCATCACCGCCTGCGACAGCGGCACCAGCGCGGCGCCGAACACGCCCTGCAGCAGCCGGAACAGCACCATCTGGTTGATGTCCTGCGCGGCGCCGCACAGCACCGACGCGATCGTGAAGCCGCCGGAGCAGATGATGAAGATCCGCTTGCGGCCGAACCGGTTGGCGATCCAGCAGACCGGCGCGGTCATGATCGCCGCCGCCACGATGTAGGAGGTCAGCACCCAGTTGATCTGGTCCTGCGACGTCGACAGGCTGCCCTGCATGTAGGGCAGCGCGACGTTGGCGATGGTGGTGTCCAGCGCCTGCATGATGGTCGCCGTCATCGCACAGATCGTCACCATGGTCCGGCGCAGGCCGGGAACGGCAACGGGGGCTGCGGCGGAGGTCGGCATGACCGGCTAGTCCTCCTTCGACGCCACTGCCGGCGCGAAGCCGAACAATGCGGCGAGCGAGCGGCGATGCTGGGTGTCGATGGTGGCGTAGACGCTCATGCCCGCCTTCAGCTTGCGGACAAATTTGTCGTTAGAGTCGAAATAGATCCGCACCGGCACGCGCTGCACCACCTTGACGAAGTTGCCGGTGGCGTTTTGCGGCGGCAGGATCGCGAACTGCGCGCCGGTGCCGGGTGAGAGCGAGCCGACCGTGCCCTTGAAGACGTGGTTGGGGAAGGCATCGACCTCGAGGGTGACGGACTGGCCGACCGCGACGTAGGTGAAGTCCGATTCCTTCGGATTGGCGTCGACCCACGGGTTCGACGTATCGATCACAGAGAACACCGGCGTGCCGGCGATGACGAAGCGGCCGAGCTGGATCTGCTCGACCTGCGTCGCGATGCCGTTCATCGGCGCGCGCACGGTGGTCAGGTCGAGGCTGCGCTGGGCGTCGTCGAGCACGGCTTTGGCCTGCATGTGGGCCGGAAACTGCTCGAGCGGCAGCTCGGGGTCGCCGAGCAGCTGGTTGAGGGCGATCGACCGCTGCTGCGTGACGATCTGCCGCTGGGCCTGTGCGGTAACCAACGCGGTGGCGCTGTTGTCGAGATCGAGCTGCGAACCGGCATTGCTCTTGACCAGCGAATGCTTGCGCTCGACGTCCTTCTGCTTGAGCGCGATGCCGGCGTTCACCAGTTCGATGGTCTGCGAATAGAGCTTCACATTGGCGACCAGGTTGTCGTGGCTGGTCTTGGCGTCGTCCAGCTTGGCCCGCGCCTGCGCCAGCGCCAGCCGGAACGGCACCGGGTCGATCTGGAACATGACGTCGCCGGTCGAGACCTGCTGGCCCTCCTTCACCGCGACGCTGACGATCTTGCCGGCAACGTCAGGCGTGATCAGCACCTTCTGCGCGCCGACATAGGCGTCGTCGGTGGTCACGTAGCGGCCGCCATTGAGATAGAAGGTGACCCCGGCAACCAGCGCCACCAGCGGCACGACCACGAGCAGCAGCACGCGGCGGTAACGCCGCATCCCGGCCATCAGGCGGCGGCGCGGCTCCGCGGCAATTTTGATCCGGGGTTTCGCGGGCGGGGCGCCCTTCTGTTCGGGCGGGAATTTCAGGACTGGATCAGCCATAGCGCTGCTCCTTCCCCGGCGGTTCGTTCGCCGGATTCTGGATCGCGTTGCGCACGTTTTCCTTGATGGTCTCGAGCTGCGCGAGCAGGCGGTGGGCGTCGGCCGGATTGATGCCTTCGAGCGCGGTCGCCGTCAGCTCGGAGCGCAGCCCGGCGAGCTTGCCCAGCAGCGGACGCGCCGCCTTGCGTAAATAGAGGCGGTTGACGCGGCGGTCGGTCTCGTCGCCGCGGCGTTCGATCCAGCCGTTGTCGCAAAGCTTGTCGATCAGCCGCGTCAGCGTGATCGGCTGCATTTCCATCAGCTCCGCGAGTTCCGACTGCTTCAGCCCCTCGGTACGCTCGACCTTGGCCAGCACCGCCCATTGCGCGCGGGTGATGCCGTAGCGCGCCGCCTGCTTGTCGGCGTAGGCGCGCACCATTCGCTGCACTTCGCCGAGCGTGAACAGGAAGTTCATATCCACGGAACCGTGGGGCATCGGCGGTATCTCCATAAGCTTACGATATAATAAGCTAGCTTATGAATTGGGCATTTCAAGTTAAAATGATATGGCTGATCGAAAGGAGGCTGCCCCGGCGGCACATGGCTGGGCGGGGATTTCGAAACCGGGGCCGAAGTGTTAGACAATGTTGCGGCGCAATCCGCCCGCACGATGCTGAAACGATAGGCGAAATCGAGCAACCGCGTTAAACGGTCGTCCCCATGACAGCCCTCAAGCCGACTTTCCCCTCGCCCGATCACGATCACGACCGCTGCGCCGCGGAGGCGATCGATCATGCCGAACGGGTCTGCCAGCTGAGGGCGCAGAAATTCACGCCGATCCGCCGCCAGGTGCTGCAGGCGCTGTTGTCCAGCCACCGCCCGCTCGGCGCCTATGAGGTGATCGACGAACTCGCCAAATCGATGCCGCGGCCGGCGCCGATCACGGTGTACCGCGCGCTCGATTTCCTGATGGAGAACGGCCTCGTCCACCGCATCGAAAGCCGCAACGCCTACCTCGCCTGCGCCCACGACCATGATACCGCGGCGATGGTGGCGTTCCTGATCTGCGACGCCTGCGGTTCGGTCGGCGAAATTCCGGCCGCGCCGGTGGCGCAATGCCTCAACGCTGCGGCGCGCGCGTCCGGCTTTGTGCCGAAGCTGTCCGTCGTCGAAATCACCGGCACCTGCGCGCACTGCCAGAAATAAATAATCAACACGGCGCCAAGCCGGATACGAGGATACATGTCGTCCAAGCAAGTGAACCCATCGGCCGGGCGTCCGCTCAGTCCGGGCGCCGTGGCGCTGATGCTGATGCTGTGCCTGAGCTGGGGTTTCAACCAGATCGCGGTCAAGCTGGCGTTGCCGGACATTCCGCCGATGCTGCAGGCGCTGATC
>JBAQER010000871.1:0-1831 GCA_049286845.1 Bradyrhizobium sp. | reverse complement strand
GCCCGCCGGGCGTCGTCCGAGGTTGCGCCTTCCAACCCGCCAGCGCCTCTTCGGTGAACCATATCGTAAGGCTGCCGCGATTGCGAAGCGCGGCATCATAGTCGCGCCAGTTCGTCACTCGGTATTTCTGACGGGGAATATGATGGCGTCCTTTGGAATGATGTTTGAAAGGCATGATAAGATCCAGGCTGAAATCGCCCGTTGTCTATCCTGTTTTGAATATCTCGCGCAATCCGCCGCTGTCCTTGCAACATGTGTGGACGCCCGCTTCGGCGCAAGAAAAATCTTCTGGATCGCTATAGCGCGTAGTCGGGTGCTGACATGTGTCCGGCCTCGAGTGCAGCGGTTCACACGCCGCGGGCCCGTATGGGAGTTCGCGGACCGGGTCCAAATCAAAGTCGCGTGCTTTAAGGACTTCGTTGCAGACTGGTTTTCCCGATCCCATCTCGCCGATTGTTGCGCCATGCTTTCCGGTTGACCTCCCTACGCCTCCGACAGCCCCACGATCTTGAGCAGGCTTACACCGCCACGATCGGAGCTCGGTAAGTCCCTCCTTTGGCCATCAGCGCCCAAATGACGCGAGCCATCTTGTTCGCCAATGCAACTCTCACCAGCATCGGCGGCTTGCGCGCGATCATGTTCGCAAGCCACGAGCCCTCCGGCGCTCCATTTCGCGTCGCCCACCGCAGGACAGAACTCGCTCCGAGTATGAGCAGACGTCGCAGCGTTCGGTCTCCCATCTTCGACGTTGCTCCGAGCCTCTGTTTTCCGCCGGTGGAATGTTGCAATGGCGTGAGCCCGAGCCAAGCCGCGAAGTCGCGGCCGCGTTTGAATGTCTCGGCCGGCGGCGCCAGCGCTGCCATCGCCGTCGCACTTATCGGGCCTACTCCCGGTATGCTCATAAGACGGCGCGCCAATTCGTCTTCCTTGGCGCGTCGCGCAATTGCGATATCCAGAAGCTTTATTCGCTGATCCAGCAAACCTAGCATATCGATCAGGACGCAAAGGATGGGGCGCGCCGCTTCCGGGAGAGGCTGTTTCGGATCCTGCACGGCCATGACAAGCTTGGCGACGTGTGCCGGACCTTGGGCGACAACCAAACCGAACTCGGTAAGATGGCCGCGCAGGGCGTTGATGATCTGCGTACGTTGACGCACCAACATATCGCGTGTTCGGAACAGCACTGCTGCGCCTTGCGCTGCTTCACTTTTAACCGCTATGAAGCGCATCGTGGGACGCTGCGCGGCTTCACAGATCGCCTCTGCGTCGGCCGCGTCGTTCTTCTGACGTTTTACAAAGGGTTTGACGTAAGCTGGCGGGATCAACCGAACGGTGTGGCCGAACTTGCCGATTTCCCGCCCCCAGAAATGCGACCCTCCGCAAGCCTCCATCGCTACGGTGCAGGCCGGCTGAGTTGCAAAAAACTCAAGCACCTGTGCTCGCCGCAGCTTCTTGCGAAATATAACGGCCCCTGCCTCATCAGCTCCATGCGCTTGAAAAACATTCTTCGCTAAGTCCAATCCGATAATGCTAACATTTCCCACGGACGCCTCCCTCAGGTGGTCTTCGACACTTCCACTTTGGCACATCGATGCCGTCGGGGGGCGTCCACACCATCAAAATCCATTGCGCATGGCCTGGTTCCGCCGACGGCCAACGTCCGGCCTAATCTTTCATTCCGATCGCGGCAGCCAATATGCCAGCCGAGATTTCCAGAAACAGCTCTCGGCGTTCGGCATACGCGGCTCGATGAGCCGCAAGGGCGATTGCTGGGACAACGCCGTGACCGAGACACTCTTTGGTTCCATGAAAGTCGAGCGCCTTTATGGAA
>JBAQER010000870.1:0-3612 GCA_049286845.1 Bradyrhizobium sp. | reverse complement strand
ATCCTGGTCGTGCTGGCGCCGATCAATCTCTTGCTGCGCAAGCGCCCCGAGGACGTCGGGCTCTTGCCCGATGGCGATGCCGCGCCGACGGCGACATCCGCGAAGCCGGTATCGAACATCGTCGATTCCGTCTGGGCCGGCATCGACTGGACCCTGCGGCGCGCGATGCGCACCGCGCGCTTCTGGTGGCTCTCGCTCGGCTACTTCTGCGGCTTGTACGTCTGGTACGCGGTGCAGGTTCACCAGACCAAATATCTGCTCGACATCGGTTTCAGCTCCGGCGTCGCGGTCTGGGCATTGGGCGTGGTCAGCCTGCTCGGCATTCCCGGCCAGATATGGCTCGGACATCTCTCCGACCGGATCGGGCGCGAATGGATCTGGACGGCGAGCTGCATGGGTTTTGCGATCTGCTTCGCGGCCCTGATCGCGCTGAAGTTCTATCCAACCGTGCTGCTGGTCTACCTGATGATTCTGACGCAAGGCGCGCTCGGCTACGGCATGACCTCGATCATAGGCGCGATCGTGCTGGAGATTTTTCAGGGCAAGCAATATGGCAGCATTTTCGGCACCATCATGCTCGCCGCGCTGGCGGGAGGCGCCGCGGGACCCTGGTTTACCGGCTTTCTGCACGACCTTTCCGGCAGTTACACGGTCGCCTTTGCGATCGGCATCGGACTGAGCGTGCTGTCTGCGGTCGCGATCTGGCAGGCGTCGCCCGGCAAGGTCCGGGCGGTCGCGGGGCAGTTGCATAGAGCGCGCGGCTGAGCCGCTGGAACCTTCCTCAGCTCGATGAGATACCCATCCCTCTCTGCAGATCGCCGATGGCGCGCAGGAAGCTGTCGGCCGGTGTGGTCTCCGGATCGATCAGACGGTGCAGACGGAAGCCGTCCTCCAGCGCCAGCAGGATGGCGCCGGTCCACGCCGGATTGATAAATCCGTTCTTGCCGTTGCTCTTCAACGTGGTCTCGACGATGTCTGCGACCAGTTTTCTCCGGGCGCGCAGGCGCTTGGCGAGGTCGGGTCTGCGCTTTTCGGCGCGCGCCACAAACAGGATCATCTCCATGTGCAGCAGCGGCGAACGCCCGAGCGGATCCTGCTGGCTGCGGTCCATGGTCTTCAGCGCATCGATGAAATCCGCGAGGCTCTTGTGCCTGGCGAGAAGATCGAGACTGCGCCGGATGGATTGCGCGACGTGATCCTCGAGCATGGCGATGATCAGCTCGTCCTTGCTCTTGAAGTTGGAATAGAACGCCCCGCGGGTGAAGCCGGCCGTCGCCGCGATGGCCTCGATGCTGGCGCCCCCGATGCCCTGTTCCTCGAACACGCGCGCCGCTGCCTCGAACAGCTTTTCGCAGGTGTCGTCCCTGGTCGGTCTGGTTCGAACTCTTGACATCAGTCAATTTTAGTTCAGAATGCAACTCGATACAACAGTGTATCCAATTTCAAGTGGTCCGGATGACAACCGGCGGCCCCGAGGACAGCGCCAATCCGCCCGAATGTGCGGGCATATCAGCGCGGCAACTGATTGAGGTCACCATGAACGAGCATGTTCAGACGACGACCAGCGCGCCGCTTTTCAATCCCTTGGCGCCGGAGTTCATTCGCGATCCCTATCCGCATTACGAGCGGCTGCGCACCACCGATCCGATGCATCTGACGCCGCTCGGCATGTTCGTGGCGAGCCGCCACGCCGAGGCCAGCCTGGTGCTGCGCGACAAGCGTTTCGGCAAGGACTATGTCGAACGCACGAAGCGGCGCTACGGGCCGCAGATCATGGACGAGCCGATCTTTCGCAGCCTGAGCCTCACGATGCTGCAGCAGGACCCGCCCGATCATACCCGTCTCCGCGGTCTGGTGGTGAAGGCGTTTACTGCGCGCCGGGTCGAGGACATGCGCCCGCGTATCCAGGCGATCGTCGACCAGACGCTTGATGCGATCGAAGCCAACGGCCGCATGGACCTGATTGAGGATTTCGCGTTTCGCCTGCCGGTGACCGTCATCTGCGACATGCTCGGAATTCCCGAGGAGCATCGCGAAGTCTTCTATGCCGGCTCGCGCGATGGCGGACGTATTCTGGAGCCCGTGCCGATGACCAAGGAGGAAATCGAGCAGGGGAATGCCAGAAACCTGATGGCGCAGATGTATTTCCAGCAGCTGTTCGAACTGCGGCGGAAAAATCCAGGCGACGACCTGACCACGCAGCTGGTGCAGGCCGAGGAGGACGGCAACAAGCTCTCCAACGAGGAACTCACCGCCAACATCATCCTGCTGTTCGGCGCCGGCCACGAGACCACCGTCAACCTGATCGGCAACGGGCTCTTGGCGCTGCATCGCAATCCCGACCAGCTCGCGCTGCTCAAGGCCAATCCGGAGCTCATCACCAACGCGATCGAGGAGTTCCTGCGCTACGACTCCTCGGTACAGATGAGCGGCCGTGTGGCGCTGGAGGACATCGAGGACCTCGGCGGCAAGAAAATCCCGAAGGGGGAAAGCGTGCTGTGCCTGCTGGGTTCGGCCAACCGGGATCCTGCGGTTTATCCCGACCGGCCCGATCGGCTCGACATTACCCGCCCCAAGATCCGCCCGTTGTCCTTTGGCGGGGGCATTCACCTCTGCCTCGGCGCCCAGCTCGCGCGAATCGAGGCGGAAGTCGCGATCGCAACCCTGTTGCGGCGGCTGCCGGACCTGCGGCTCGACGACGCCGAGAATCCGGAATGGCGGCCGACCTTCGTGCTGCGCGGCCTCAAGCGGCTGCCCGCAAGCTGGTAACGGCCTCCGGCGCGGAGCGGTCGCACGCGCCGCTGTGACTTCGCCACTATTGCCTCTATATATGGTCCTGCTCCGGCGTTGATGTCAGCGTGGCGGCGGGTGGGCCGTCCCGGGCCACCATCGCGCCGGGACGTGCCCAAAGGGAGACGCCGTGCAGACGACGCTGCTCGGATTGGCGATTGCCTTCATCATCGCGCTGGTAGCCGCGCTGATCGGGCCGTACTTCATCGACTGGAACCAGTTCCGGCCGCAATTCGAGGCCGAGGCCACTCGGGTGATCGGTGCGCCGGTACGCGTCGCCGGTAAACTGGACGCGCGTTTGCTGCCGGCGCCGTCGCTGCGGCTGCGCTCGGTGGTGGTCGGCGGCGCCAACGATCTCGGCAAGGTTCGCGCCGACAAGCTCGACGTCGAATTCAGTCTGGGCTCGCTGATGCGCGGCGAATGGCGCGCCACCGAATTGACCATCAACGGCATGGCGCTCGATCTCGGCCTGGATTCGCAAGGGAAGATCGACTGGCCGGCATCGTCAGGGAAATTTAATCTGGGGTCGCTGGCGATTGACCGGTTGAACCTGACCGGCCGCATCGCGCTGCATGACGGCTCGAGCCGCGGCACGCTGGAGCTGAATGACATCGCCTTCAGCGGCGATGTGCGTTCGCTGGCCGGTTCGGTGCGCGGCGACGGCAATTTCGTGCTGTCAGGGGTGCGCTATCCGTTCCGGGTGTCGTCCGGTCAGACCCCCGACGGCAACGGCACCCGCGTTCATCTCAACATCGATCCCGGCGCACGGGCGTTATCGGCCGATCTCGACGGCGTGCTCTCCTTCGAAGCGCGCGCCCCGCG
>JBAQER010000869.1:0-6953 GCA_049286845.1 Bradyrhizobium sp. | reverse complement strand
CTTCGCCGGTCTTGCCGATTTCAGTATTCAAAACGCTGTTCTCCCGCAGGCGGCGCATCAATACACTGGTACGGCGATCAACGAAACGTTCCGTGAGCCGTTCATGCAGGGCATCTGACAATTTATTTTCGACTTCGCGGGCGATTCCCTGCCAATGTTCGGGATCGGCCAGCCAATCGGGACGATTTGCCACAAAGGTCCAGGTCCGGATCTGCGCGATCCGGCCCGATAGGGTGTCGATATCGCCGTCGGTGCGGTCGGTCTGTTCGACTTGGGCGGCGAACCAGGCGTCCGGGATCCGGCCCCGCTTCATCAGGAACCCGAACAGGGTCGTCACCAGTTCGGCATGGGCGGCCGGCGCGATCTTGCGGTAATCCGGAATCTGGCAGGCGTCCCACAGCCGCTCTATTGCCGCTGAGCCATGGGCCATGTCGCGCACATCGGCGTCGCGCGCGGCGTGATCGAGCACGCGCAGGTCTTCCGCGATCGGCGCCCGCGTCAGCGCGTCATGCGTGGGCGACAGCGCCAGCGACACCTGCAGGCTCCCGAGCGAGGAAAAATCCAGCCTGGAATTGCGCCACTGCAATACCTTCACGCTCTCGAAGGAGTGGTTCTGCAGCGCGTTCACCAGTTCCGGCTCGAACGGCGCGCAGCGGCCCGTGGTGCCGAAGGTGCCGTCGCGGGTGGCGCGCCCGGCGCGGCCTGCAATCTGCGCGAATTCGGACGGATTCAGCCGGCGGAACTGATAGCCGTCATATTTGCGGTCGGAGGCGAAGGCGACGTGGTCGACGTCGAGATTGAGCCCCATGCCGACGGCGTCGGTGGCAACGAGATAATCGACGTCGCCGTTCTGGAACATCGCCACCTGTGCGTTGCGCGTGCGTGGGCTTAGCGAGCCCAGCACCACCGCGGCGCCGCCATGCTGGCGCTTGATCAGTTCGGCGATGGCGTAGACCTCGTCGGCCGAGAACGCGACGATCGCGGTGCGCCGCGGCTGCCTTGTGAGCTTGCGGTCGCCGGAAAATTCGAGCTGCGACAGCCGCGGCCGCGTCACGATCGAAGCGCCGGGCAACAGCCGCTCGATGATCGGGCGCATGGTGGCAGCGCCGAGCAGCAGCGTTTCGTCGCGGCCGCGCCGGTGCAGGATGCGATCGGTGAACACGTGGCCGCGCTCGAGATCGGCGGCGATCTGGATTTCGTCGACGGCGAGAAACGAGACGTCGAGATCCCGCGGCATCGCCTCCACGGTCGAGACCCAGTAGCGCGCTTTCGGCGGCTTGATCTTCTCCTCGCCGGTGACGAGCGCGACCGCATCCGGGCCGACCCGGCCGACGATCTTGTTGTAGACCTCGCGCGCGAGCAGCCGCAGCGGCAGGCCGATCACCCCGGAGGAATGCGCGACCATCCGCTCGATCGCCAGATGCGTCTTGCCGGTGTTGGTCGGCCCCAGCACCGCGGTAACGCCGGCGCCGGGAGCGCGTTCATGGGAGAACGTGGAGGAGGATGGAGAAAAGGCCATTTTTATTGGGTTTCTGCGCCGTCGCTAGTTGGGAAGTGTTTCACAATGCGACGCATCGAGGTCGCTGGCTTAAGCTTCGGAACGGTTGCGGAACGAATCGCGCCCGAATCGGTGACTCCGTCCAACTCCCGTTACGTTCACCGCAACATCTCGGCCCGGCAGCGCATCGCGGCACTAGATCAAGTTTGGGGGCGAGCCACAAGCGGCGGAAACCGGACCAAATTCCTTAAGAGTTCGGGGACGCGGAGTCGAATCAGAAGCGCGGAAGAGTCAAGCGATGAGTCGTTGCCCTGACTCGTCATGCGCGGGCTTGACCCGCGCATCCATCCTCTTCGCAAAACGTCTTTCCGGGTGATGGATTGCCGGGTCGAGCCCGGCAATGACGGCTGAGAGGCCGGATCGCGCTCCCTTCAATCGATGGTGTCACTGCGTCTTCGCCACCCGCGGCGGGGTGGCCTGGGTGATGAACTGGGTGGCCTCCAGCATGGCGGGGCCGAGCGGGGTCGGGATCTTCATCCAGAACGGCACCAGGATGCGGGTTCCCGCCACCGGCGCGAACGCGATCTCGATATTGCGCTGGGCGGCGAGGTATTTGATGACCGGACGGTCCGGGATGTAGCCCGCGACCGGCGTGAAATACACCGCGCACACCACCACCGGGCCCCGATAGCCCTTTTCGGCCTTGACGGTTTCCATGCGCTTGAAGTCGAGCTTGAGGTCGTAGCGCATGCGGCCGTCGAAGATGCCGGCGCCGACGCGGCAGGCTTCCGGCGTCAGCGGATCGCCGTTGCCCGCCACCCGCAGCATCGATCCGGTCATGGGATCGTAGACCCCGCGGCGATGCGCCTCGGTGACCGGCAGCCGGTCGGCATCGACAGGCGGTTCCGGTTCGATCGCGAATTCCTTGATGTTGCCGCCCGCCAGCACCATGCGGATGGCTTCGGTCTTTTTCGACGTGGTGGTGGAGGCGGAATAATGGCTCGCCACCAGCGCGCCGCCGACCACCCGGCCCTGCGAAGCGCCGCTGCCGGAGCCGCCGGAGAACGCCTTCAACAGGCCCGAGGTGCCGCCGGAGGCGGAGGCGGAAAACACGTCGTCTGATATTTCGATGTTCCAGGCGCCCTTGCCGATGGGAATCCCGGATAGCGTCGCCTCGTAGCGGGCATCGAGCCGGCCTTGCGCGAAAGCCGCCGGCTGGGAGCCGAGCAGCACCGCCAGGCCGATACCCAGGCCCATACCCAGACCACCCAGCGCCCGCCGGGCCGAGGCGGCCAGCCGGGGCGAAATCATGCGGGAATGGGTCACTGAGAGGCGGTCCTCAAGTCGGCGCGGGTAATGTATCATTTAGGCCAAAATATCCGGCGGACAATGCACCGGCGCCTGCAACCCCTGATGTCGGCGGCGAATGCGCCGTTTATATGATGCTGAAAGCGGCCGAACCGCCTTTCGGAACAGGGCTTTTCGGCCCATTTGGGCCGATCTTTGGGGCTGCAAAACCTTGACGCCCCGCTGCTCACCCCCTATACGTCCGCGGTTCCTGAAATGGACGTGAATTTGAACCCCCGCGCCGCGCCCTTGAAGGGTTTTCGGATGGGTCGGGGATGGAAGAGGATTTTCGCTATGTCGCGGCGTTGTGAACTGACGGCCAAGGGCCCGCTGGTGGGCCACAAGGTGAGCCACTCCAACATCAAGACCAAGCGCCGGTTCCTGCCGAACCTGTGCAACGTCACCTTCATCTCGGACGCGCTCGGCCGCAACGTGCGCCTGCGGGTCTCGACCAACGCGCTGAAATCAGTCGACCACCGCGGCGGCCTCGACGCCTTCCTGATCAAGGCCAAGGCCGACGAGCTGTCGCCGAAGGCGCTGCTCCTGAAGCGCGCGATCGAAAAGAAGATCGCAGCCGCGCCGGTGGCGAAGGCGAGCTGACGCGGAGAGGGCGAAAGCCTGATTTAGGTTTTGAGAGTTTTGAATGGCCGGGTCGAAAGACCCGGCTGTTTTTGTTTTGGTGATGGCGTTTGGCCAGCGCTTGCCAACTGCAGCGCTCAAGCGCACTCTCCAAATTATGGCGATGACGTCAGTGCCGAATATCACACGATGACGGTCGGTAGGCAGCATGAACGCTAAATTTCGCGGTTTCTCATTTGCGACCCGCGCCTCGGATGCCGACGATGATCCTCCCGCAATACAGGCCATGGGAGGCGAGCACACATCTGAGACCTCTCCCAAAGGAAAGGCCTCGGGAAGAGGAAGGTCCCCCGAAGCGCGCCTGTCGATGATAGCTAAGGCTCAGCTTACGACATCAGGTCTGCTCGAACTAGTGGAACCTCAGCGGGGTGCCGCAGATATCATCGTCAGTCCAGAAAATTATCAGACACTCGCTGAACTCGTTGACGAAGTGCGCCGTGGCGAGGAACTGCGCCGACACGGCCTGTCACCCCGATCGAAACTTCTCTTCTGCGGGCCGCCTGGTTGTGGAAAGACACTCTGTGCCGAGGTACTTGCGCGGGAATTAAAACTTCCACTGTTAGTTGCGCGGCTAGACGGAATCATCACCACTTATCTAGGCGAAACAGCCAGCAATCTGAGGAAGGTATTCGATACTGCAATTCAGCTACCGACAGTTTTGTTTCTCGATGAATTCGACGCCCTCGCGCGCGCGCGGACTGACGCTATGGAACACAATGAGATCCGGCGCGTCGTGAACAGTCTTTTGATGATGATTGATAGATTTGCGGGCAAAGGCTTGTTGATCGCCGCAACCAATCTCGAAAGCTCAATTGACTACGCGGCATGGCGGCGTTTTGACGAGGTCATGTTATTCGAACTACCGACGCTGCATCAAATCAAATCGACGCTGCGATTAAAGACGCGCAATTATCCATTGGAATTTGAAATCTCAACATATGCCGGCCGCCTTGATGGGATGTCCTTCGCTGAAATCGAACGCATCTGTGTAAGCGCTATTAAGGGCTCTATCCTGGCGAGAAAGCCTGCGGTTCCGGAGGATATGTTTGAACACGCGATCGACGCCGAAAGACGGCGCATCTCGATACGGCAGCGAGTTCGAAGCTAATCCAAGAAGATATTCCGGGGGGAGTATGGCGGTTTACGACCACTTGCCGCTCAAGCGGCTTGAAGGCGCTCTTGAGCGTCGAATGCATGGGTTCGGCCTCGCTCCACCTCGCGACGCCAAGCAACATGGTGCTCGCATTCAAAAAAACATCGAAGAAACTGTTTCCTCCTTCAACGCCTTACCGGCAATCGACGGAATTGATCCCTCCCTAATTCTTAAGGTCTCGATTATCGGAAATATCGACGAAGACGAATGGCGAAAGGTTGGCCTAACCGTTTTGTCAGTTGATAGCGACAAGTCGGTAATATTGTTTGCGAACGACAAGTCGCTGCAAGATTTCCGCAATAAAGTTGAGGCGTATCAGGGGGAACTCCCACTAGGACAAAAAGGGCCCCAATTTGCGAGCTTGGTGGCGGCGATAGAATCCGTTTCCCTGCTCATCGCGTCAGATCGGATAGGACCTGCATTGCGGGCGGCAGGGCTCGTGCAACCGCAGGATTTTAATGCTTCAGATAACTATGTTTTGGATTTCGAACTCTACCGTCCGCCAACCCAAAGCGAAGCCGACATATTCATCTACCGCTTAAAGCAAACCTTGGCTTCTAATGGAACGATCTTGAGCACCTATTCGGGACATCAAATGCTGATTGCTCGGGTAGAATGCAACGGCATCGCGGTACGCGCGGCCCTCGATCTTCCCGAGGTAGCCGTTGCAGATATGCCGCCGCAACCGGACCTTCTTACAGAAGATATCACGGAAATAGACATCGAACGATTATCACCCGGCAATCCACCCGCCGAGGATGCGATCGTCATAGGCATCATCGACAGTGGAGTAAATTTTGGACACCCGTTGCTTGCAAGCACGGAGGCTGGCGCGATCGCCCTTGACCAAGCTTGGAGCGTATCGGACGTGGCTGGACACGGAACATCCGTAGCCTCGATCGCCGCGTTTGGAGACATTGCGGCACGCGTAGCCGCCAAGAATTTCGACGCACAGTTTCGGATAGCAAGCGCGCGAGTCGTCACTGACTCAGGTCAGTTTCCTAAGGAACAGTCGGTTCCCGACCTGATGGAAAAGGCCATCACAAGATTACATACTGATTATGCCTGCCGCATTTTCAATATATCGCTTGGGAACGCGAAGAGAATATACGCTGGCGGAAAGCCGGATCCTTGGGCTGCAACACTGGATGCATTGGCCCGTGACCTCGATATTCTTATTATAGTTTCGGCAGGCAATCGGGACGATCTCACCAATTCATTCCATGACGGGATCATAGCGGCCTATCCCCAGTATCTCCTAACAGGGGCATCTCGAATCATCGACCCCGCTACTGCTGCAATCGCCCTCTCTGTCGGTTCTATCGCTCACACTAACGGCCTTGAAGATGCAGACGAGGAACTCGCGGGCGTGCGTCCGATTTGCGGTGCTGACGAGCCATCTCCATTTACGCGGACCGGTCCCGGCGTTCGGGGCATGATCAAACCAGACATGATAGACTTTGGAGGAAATGCCGTTTGGGACGGGCCTACCGGAGCACTCGTCAACGGCAACCAGAAAGCCGCGGCAGGCATCTGGACAATGCATCACAAGCCCATCGAAAAGCTCTTTAGAGCACGATCCGGAACGTCATTTGCTGCCCCCAATCTAGCCTATAAGGCGGCGCTATTACTTTCTCACTTTCCAGATGCATCAGCCAATTTGCTACGATCGCTTCTTGCCCTCTCAGCAAGCGTTCCCAAGGCCGTAGCCCTACGAACACGAGGTCTGGATGAGAAGAATGCCTTAATGGCTTGCGGTCATGGAATATCCAGCGCTGATCATGCCGCGACATCCGACGACGGCCGAGTGGTGCTCTTTTCTGAAGATGAATTGCTGTTGGATCACTTCGCGGTTTTCGAAGTTCCAATCCCATCCGAATTTCAGACCACCAAAGGTACGCGCGAGATAAAAGTCTCTTTGGCTTTCGATCCACCAGTCCGTCATACTCGGGCAGACTATCTCGGGGTAACGATGGGTTGGCGGCTGTTGCGCGGGACTAGCGAAAAGGATGTATTTGACCGCTATCGGAAGTGGACAAAAGAAGAAGGGAAGCCGCCTGAATTTCCCTCTAAACTGGTTTGTCCCACAGATATCGGGTCGGACCTTCGAGAAAGCGGCACCCTTCAAGTCGCAACTTACCGCGGAAAGAAAGATATCAGCATTTACGGTGACCAATATTATGTTGCGGTCTGGTGCTCGCGGCGATGGGCACCCGCAACTATTGAGAATCAACGTTACGCCCTGAGTGTGCAGCTTAGGCACGAGAACCTAACCACGCTGTACCAAGCGCTCAGACAACCCGTGAGGCTTCAAGC
>JBAQER010000868.1:0-2891 GCA_049286845.1 Bradyrhizobium sp. | reverse complement strand
CATGGGCGTCGATGTCGCCGGCCTGGGTGTGCCGGCCGCGGTCGCCGAACGTATAGAGCTGCTCGACATAACCCAGCCGCAAGCCTGCCTGTTGTTCCACCCAGGCGCGCAGGCCGATCTCGAAGGTGCGGTGCGCCACCGCGTCGAACGGGCCGAACGGAAGCCCGGCGGGCTTGTCGCCGTTGCCGGAGGATGCGGTCAGGATCAGCGGCTCGTTGCCTTCGATCGCGACGATGGCGGCGGTCAGGCCGATCTCGATCGGCGTCAGGAGCTTCTCGCTCATGGGGCGCCGTTGATGGGCATCAGTCGAGATCGATGCGGAACGGCCGGCCTTCGACCATCATGCTGCCCGGGCCCATTTCGTCGAGCGCGCGCAGCATCCGGCCCTCGCGCCCCAGCGCCTTGTCCGCCAGGCCGACGATCAGCCGGTTCGGCGACGCGATCGGGGAGGCCGCGCGGATCTGCCTGGCAATCGAAATCTCATCGCGATGCGGATTGAGCAGGCAGACGGCGGCAAAGGCGCTCGCGGTCGAGCGGCTGATGCCGGCATAGCAGTGGACCACCAGCGGCGCGCTGCGGTCCCAGCCGCGCACGAAATTCAGAACCTGCTCGATATGCGAATCCGACGGCGCGACGAAGCCGTCCATTTGCTCGGTGATGTCGTCCATCTGCACCTTCAGATGGTTGGCCGGCAGCACCGATTCCGGCCGCTGCACCTGATCGACATTGGCCATGACGGTCAGGACATGGCTGGCGCCGGTGGCCCTGACGGTGTCGGGAAGTGCGGCGAGCGAACAGACGTGAATCATGGCGGTCCTTCTTTTCGCCGCGATTATAGGCCCGCCCCCGGGGGCGTGAAAGCCGGTTCAGGGCCTTGATGTTCAGGTGTGCAAGGTCTTGAACCGTTCCAGAAACCGCTTCTCGGCCCTGGCTGCGGTCCACGGCGTCAGATAATCCCGTACGGTCGAAGGCGGCAGGCCGGGATCGCGGCCGAACAGGCGTTTCGCTTCGGCCTGCGCAAAGCCCGCCAGCTCGGTCGCCTCGAGATAGGCCGCGCCCCGGTCGGCGGCCTTGATCGCCTGCGTGATTTCATCCGGCAGCACCGGCGGCAGTCCGAAGCGGATATGGATGGCCGCCAACAGCCGTTTTTCCACCGCCTTGTAGTCGCCGCCGAGCACCGCCTTGAACGGCGAGATCATGTCGCCGATGACATATTCCGGTGCGTCATGCAGCAATGCTGCAAGGCGCAGCCTGACGTCGACGCGCGGCGCGCGCTCGCGCATCACGGCCTCGACCAGCAGCGTGTGCTGCGCCACCGAAAAAATATGCGCGCCGCTGGTCTGTCCGTTCCAGCGCGCGACCCGCGCCAGGCCGTGGGCGATATCGGCGATCTCGATATCGAGCGGCGAGGGGTCCAGGAGGTCGAGCCGCCGCCCCGACAGCATCCGCTGCCAGACCCGGGCGGGCGCTGCTGAAGTGGGAGTTTTTTTTGCCGTCATTTGATTTGATGCGGGGCGCGCGGTGCTTTCCGGCGCAAGTATCGTGGCAGAAGCAGGTCACCAGATGATCGTTGACCATGCCGGTCGCCTGCATGAACGCGTAGACGATGGTCGGGCCGACGAATTTGAATCCGCGTGCGGCAAGCTCCTTGGACATCTTGATCGACAGCGGCGTCGATGCCGGCACGCTGGCGGTGGTCTTGAAGTTGTTGACCTTCGGCCTGCCGTCGACGAAGTCCCAGAGGAATTTCGAAAAGCCCGGCCCGTCTTCCATGATCTTCAGATAGGATTTGGCGCTATTCACCGTGCCCTCGATCTTGGCGCGGTTGCGGACGATGCCGGCGTCGTTCATCAGCGCGTGAACTTTTTTCGCATTGTAGCGCGCGATCTTGTCGGGCCGGAAATCGTCGAAAGCTTTGCGGAAGTTGTCGCGCTTGCGCAGGATCGTGATCCAGGACAGCCCGGCCTGAAAGCCGTCGAGGATGAGCTTTTCGTAGAGCGCCCGGTCGTCGTATTCCGGAACGCCCCATTCGGTATCGTGATAGGCCATGTAAAACGGGTCTTCGCCGGGCCACGGGCACCGCGTCAGGCCATCGGCATGCAGGCGCGCCGACTTGCTCATGCGACGGTCTGCTTCGGTGCGGCCGAAAGATCAGCCGGCTCGGCGAGGCGGAGGGCAAGACCGCCCGAGGTCAGCGACGTTCCGGCGGCAAGCGCATCGGCGGCGCGGTCGATCCGGATCAGGGCGAGACCGTTGGCGCCGGCCGTCGAGCCGATGGTGCCGACCGGCTTGTCGCCGGCGAGGATAGGCGTGCCCGGCTCCGGCGACGGACCTTCAAGAACGATCCGGACAATGCGGGTGCGCGCGGTGCCGCGATGCTGCATCCGCGACACCACTTCCTGGCCGACATAGCAGCCCTTGTCGAAGTCGACGCCATGCAGGCGGTCCATGTTGGTCTCGTGCGGAAACGCGTCGCCATACATGAAGTCGAGACCGCCGCGCGGAACGCCGGAGGCGATGCGGTGGGCATCGTAGGCGGTGCTGTCGACCAGTTCGGCGCCGATCAGGTCGGCCACCTTCTGCGCGAGATCCTGCGGAACGAGAATCCGCCAGCCCAGTGCGGCATTGCGCGGATCGGCGAAGGTAAGATCCGGATTCATGGCGGGTTCGCCATCCCAGGCTGCGAGCACGCCGAGGCTGTCCGAGAGGTTTTCGACAGCCACCTTGGCGCGCAGCTTGTAGAAACCGAGCTTTTCCGCGAGACCTTGCGCGAGCACGCGCGGGCAATCGAGCAGGAAGCCGCCGCCATGGCCGGCCGGCGTCTCGGTGACCAGGAAATCGACCGTGATCTTGCCCTGCGGGGTCAGCAGCGCCCCGAACCGGCCTAGGCC
>JBAQER010000867.1:0-4510 GCA_049286845.1 Bradyrhizobium sp. | reverse complement strand
CAGCGTCGACTTGCCCGAGCCCGACGGACCGGTGACCAGCGTGCGCTCGTCCTTGCGCAAGCTGAATCCGTCGGCGCTGACCAGCGGCGTTCCGTTCGGCAGACGGACCGTCAGTTCCTTGAGGTCGATGGCGCCGCCGCCAGCCGCCTCGACGACGTGAATCCGTTCGTTGCGGGTTGCCAGCGCGCTCGCCGCCGCAATCCCCGCCTCGAACCCGTCGAGGCGGTTCAGCACCGCCTGCCACTCCGCCAGTTGGCGGTAGACGTTGATGAAGAACGACAGCGCGCCCTGGACGCTGGAAAACGCCGACGCGGTCTGCATCATGCCGCCGAGCTGGATCTTTTGCGCGAAATAGGCCGGCGCCACCAGGATGTAGGGAAAGATCACCGAAGCCTGCGAATAGCTGGCGGTGAACGCCGTCAGCTTCTTGGTGCGGCTCATGATGGCGAGCCAGTTCTCGACCACGCGTCCGAAGCGAACCAGCAGGCGTTCGCGCTCGGCGTCCTCTCCGCGCAACAGCGCGATTTGTTCGGAATTTTCCCGGACCCGCACCAGATTGAAACGGAAATCCGCCTCGAACCGCTGCTGCCGGAAATCGATACCGACCAGTGGCCAGCCGATCAGATGGGTCAGGACGGTGCCGAGAACCGCATAGATCAGCGCGCCCCAGACGAGGTAACCGGGGATCGCGAAATCCGTTCCGAACATGTGCAGCGGGGCGGCGTTGGAAAGGCCCCACAGGATGGCGACAAAGGACGCCAGCGTGACGACCGAGCTCAGCAGGCCGACCCCGATGTTGAGCGTCCGTTCGACGAACAGCTTGACGTCGTCGGTCATGCGCTGGTCGGGGTTATCGGCGGCGTCGCCCTGAAGCTGCATCCGGTAGTGGTTGGCCTGATGCAGCCACTCGCCGAGATATTGCTTGGTCATCCATTGCCGCCAGCGGATCTGCAGCCATTGATTGAGATAGAGCTGGTAGACCGCGATGACGGTGTAGATCGCGGCCAGAACGCTGAAATAGATGATCTCGGAGACGAAGGTGTCCCAGTTGCGCTCCTGCAGCGCGTTGTAGAAGCGGCTGTTCCATTGATTGAGCAGGACCGTGATGCCGACGATGGCAAGCTCGGTCGCGATCACCGCCGCGAGCAGCGCGCGGCCTGCCCATTTGTCTTCGGAACGGAAATAGGGGGCAGCGATCCGCCATACGATCGCGAGCGTCGAGCGGATATTGTTCACAGATCAACGTCTCCAGGGAATGGCCTTAAAGGCCTGAAAGAATGGAAGAATCGAGGCTATCTAGACTAAAGTAGCAGACTTCGTAACCTGCGGCGGCTTGTCGCGCCCTCCGAGTCGACCCTAGCATGGCCGCCATGGCGAGGGGCGGGGGACGTTCAAACTTCGCGAGGTTGTGAGCGGATTCCGGGGATGGCCGAATTCGCAGTCGATTTCGCGCATGAGCAGAGCACCCGCGCGCGCTGCAGGCACGCCCGACCCGCAACGCGGTCGGGTGGCCCAATAATAACCCCGGGGAGAATCCGCAATGTGGGATCAAATCTATAATCCGCTCGGCAACGCCGCGCTGTCGACCGTCGCCGCCGCGATTCCGGTGGTCACCCTGCTGGTATTGATCGCCAGCGGCAAGGTGAAGGCGCATATCGCGGCCGTGATCGCGCTCGTCGTCGCCAATATCATCACGATCTTCATCTACACGATGCCCGCCGGCATGTCGGTCAGGGCATCGCTTCTCGGCGTGGTGGTCGGCTTCTTCCCGATCGGCTGGATCGTGCTCAACGTCATTTACCTTTACCGCATCACGGTCGAGACCGGACGGTTCGAGCTGTTGAAGCGCGCCATCGGAGGCGTCACCGAGGACCGGCGCCTGCAGCTGTTGCTGATCGCGTTCGCATTCGGCGCCTTTTTCGAAGGCGCGTCGGGCTTCGGCACGCCCGTTGCCATCACCGGCGCGGTTCTGATCGGGCTTGGGTTCTCGCCGCTGGCGGCCTCCGGCCTGTCGCTGATCGCCAATACCGCCCCCGTCGCCTACGGCGCACTGGGCACGCCAATTCAAGGCCTGGCGTCGGTCACCGGCCTCGATCCCTACATCCTCGGCGCGATGGTCGGCCGGCAATTGCCGTTCTTCTCGCTGATCGTTCCGTTCTGGCTGATCTGGGCGTTCGCCGGCTGGCGCGGCATGCTGGCGATCTGGCCCGCCGTCCTCGTCACCGGCGTGTCGTTCGCGATTCCGCAGTTCGTGATCTCGAACTACATCAACCCCTGGATCGTCGATATCGGTGCATCGCTGATCTCGATGGGCTGCCTGATCCTGTTCCTGAAAGTCTGGCAGCCGAAGGAGCTCTGGCTGTCGCCGGCGCTGCGCGGCAAGGATGAATCGGCGGCGACCATGACGGCGCCCGCACCTATGGACAAGACGCCGCTGACCCAGGCGCAGCTAGTGAGCGCGCTGCTGCCGTGGATCATCGTCTGTGCGGTGATGCTGGTCTGGGGCAACGGGGCGTTCAAGACCTGGGCCAATTCGATCTTCGTCTATAACTATCCGGTCCCCGATCTGCACAACATGATCAACAAGATGCCGCCGGTGGCCGCGAAGCCGACGCCGGAAGGCGCGGTGTTCGGGTTCACCTATCTGTCGTTCACCGGATCGGGCATGCTGATCGCGGCGATCATCTCCGGCTTCCTGATGGGCTTCTCGCCGGCCAAGATGATTGCGGAATACGGCCGCACCATCAAGCTGTGCGCGATTTCGCTGATCACGATTTCGGCGATGCTGGCGATCGGGACGCTGACCCGCCTGTCGGGCGTCGATGCGACGCTGGGTCTGGCGTTTGCCGCGACCGGGGTGCTGTATCCGTTCTTCGGCACGCTGCTCGGCTGGCTGGGCGTGGCGCTGACGGGATCCGACACCGCCTCCAACGTGCTGTTCGGTAACTTGCAGAAGATCACCTCCGAACAGCTCGGCCTGTCGCCGATCCTGATGGGCGCCGCCAACTCATCCGGCGGCGTCATGGGCAAGATGATCGACGCCCAGTCGATCGTCGTCGCCTCCACCGCCACCAACTGGTACGGCCATGAAGGCTCGATCCTGCGTTACGTGTTCCTGCACTCGATCGTGCTGGCGTGCCTCGTCGGCGTGCTGGTGACGCTGCAGGCCTATGTCTATCCGTTCACGGCGATGGTCCTGAAGTAAGGCTCCGGCCCTGACGGCAGGCGCAACAATCCCCGCGGCCGATGGCCGCGGGGATTTGCTTTTGGGTCGACAATTTGTGCATGGCCGATCTGGTCAATACCCTGCGCATTCTTTAAAGCGTTTTCGAGCGAAGTCGGTACCGGTTCGCGTAAAGAAAACGCGTCAAAAAAAATGACTAGAGCCCGGTTCTGATTCAATCAGAACCAAAAGGCTTTAGAACGGCGCGGCCATCAGGATAGCAATATTGCGAGAGGCTTCATGATTTCATCGCCAAAGTATTTGCCGCGGGCCGCAGCATTGGTCCTGGCCGCGGCCGCCCTGAACGCCGCGCCGGTGCGCGCCGATGACGGCTTTCCGTTCGGGCTCGAAATGACGCTCGACACGGCGCGTCAGCCGGGATCGAAGCGGCTGCCGACGCTGGATATCGGCGACGCCGGCGAAGTGATCCTCGAACTGTGGTGCAAGGGCGGCAAGGGCCAGTTCTCGGTGGCGGGCAATACCGTGATCTTCGTCGCCGGGCCGCTGGAGGATCGTTCCTGTCCCCCGGAGCGGGCGCAGGCCGATGACGAACTGGTCGCTGCCCTCGGCGAAGCCGCGACCTGGAAGCGTCAGGGCGATTTCGTGTCCCTCATCGGTACCAGGACGCTACGCTTCCGCATCAATACCAACTGAGACCTCCTGCCGGGCTATTTCCAGGCGTTCTTGTCGCCGTCCCAGCGCTGGCCTTTGAATTCCTTGGCCAGCGCGTCGACCGAGCCGTTGTCGTCCTTTTGCTCGGCTTCCTCGTCGAGGCTGGACTCGTCGGCCAGATTGAGCTTGGGACCTGAGGTTTCATCCGCCGTCGAAATGGCGGGGCTGCCGATCCACAGCATCAGCCGGTCGGTCGCGCCGGGCTTGTCCGGCGACACCAAAGCGGTGACCTCGACCGTCTCGGTGAGGTCGAGCGCCGGGAAAATCTGGCTCGGGCGCTTCAAGGTCAGTTTCAGCTTTCCGGTATTGGCATCCCATGCCGCCGCCGACGCTTTCGCCGCCAGTGTCTTTGCCAGCACGCCGGAGATTGCCGCCGCGAGCTTGTCGCGGTTGAGCTTGTCGCCGTCGCGCCAGTCGGCGGCGGAAAAACGGATGGTGCGATCCATCTCCACGACGCCGCTGGTCCAGCCGGCGGCGACCACGCCCGGCGAGGCTTTGGCTTTCGCGATCAGCGCGGCCGATCGTTCCGGATCGATATTGATGTTGATGGTCTGCTGGCCGGCCCGCAGCGCATCGCAGGACACGCTCAGGCTGCTCAGGGAAACCTCGAGATCC